>JACPEZ010000053.1 GCA_016183225.1 Candidatus Daviesbacteria bacterium | reverse complement strand
GCCTGCAGTCTTGGCACATGACCATGATGGTTAGCGCCCAGAATATTAACTATTAGATCGTGTCCCCCGGAAAATTTAACCTTGTGATAAGCAATGTCATTGGCAAAATAAGTGTATTCCCCGTCTGATTTTACCACTACGCATTCGCGGTCTTGCAAAAACTCGTCTTTTGGGGCAAACCAGAAGGCGCCTTCGTATTTTTTTAGAAAACCTTTGTTTTCAAGCTCATCAAGCGCTTTTTTGGTGGCACCTCTCTTGACAAAATCGCTCTCATGATAAACCTGGTCAAATTTTATGCCTAAATCAGCACAATCTTTAATGATTTCCTGAAACAATAAACCCACTGCCTTTTCTCCGGCCTCTTGTGCATCCTTAAAATCTCCTATTTTATCAACAATTTCAGCCACATATTCGCCTTTGTACTCCTGATCTGCCAGTTTATTGCCGGCTTTCACATTTGCAATTGACTCGCCTAATTTTGTGACCTGCCCGCCGATGTTGTTATCGTAATACTCGCGGAGCACTTCATAGCCGGAAAATTCCAAAACATTGGCCAGTACATCTCCAATTGGTCCTCCCCGGGCATTGCCAAAATGCAAAGGCCCGGTGGGATTGGCGGAAACAAACTCCACTCTGGCTTTCTTACCTTTTCCTAATTTTGATTTTCCATAGTCATCTTCTTTTTGCAAAATCTCTTGTAAATCTTCTGCCAAAATCTCGGGCTTTACAAAAAAATTAACAAATCCATTGACTACTTCTACCTTTTCTAAAATCTTTTTACTTGACTCTTGACTCTTGACTCTAGCGACTATTTCATTAGCAATCTCGTCCGGAGTCTGCTTGCCATTGGCTGATGACTGTTTAGCAAGCTGCAAGGCGATATTCGTACTATAGTCTCCAAAGGCCGAATTTTTGGGGATAGATAAAACTATATCAGTAGATTTATATCCTAAATCCTCTACTGCTTTTTGCAAATCTTCCAAAATCTTCTGCTTGACCATAATCTAATAATATCATATCAACCATAACAATAGTGCCTTTTGGATATGAAGTCTGTTTTCCGCTTCCTGGAAAACAACTGATTGAGGCCCATCAATCACATCAGCTGTCACCTCTTCTCCCCTGTGAGCCGGCAGACAATGCATAAAAATGGCCTCTTTTTTAGCCAGACTCATGAGTTTTTTATTAACCTGATAAGGCTTAAATATCTCCATTCGTTTTTCTTTATCAGTATCTCCCATGCTCACCCAGGTATCAGTAACAACAACATCCGCATTTTTAACAGCTTCTTTAGGATCAACAGTTTCCAAAACAGATCCATATTTTTTCGCCTTTTTAACAATATCTTTATTCATCCAATATCCTTTTGGGGATCCACAAGCAAACAATGCGCCAAGCATGACTGCGCCTAAACAAAGCGAGTGGGTCACATTATTTTCCCCGTCTCCAACAAAGGCAATCTTAAGACCTTGAATCTTTGCTTTTATTTCCCAAATAGTAAATAAATCAGCCAAGGCCTGGCAGGGATGTTCCAAGTCCGACAGGCCGTTAATAACAGGCACGCTTGCATATTCTGCCAATTTTTCCACAGTTTTGTGCTTAAATACCCTGGCCATAATCATATCTGCCATGCTTGATGTAACTCTGGCCACATCTTTCGCTGATTCCCTTTTTTCCAGTCCAATATCAGAAGGCCCGAGATAGACTGCATGGCCGCCAAGCTGGGTCATGGCTATTTCAAAAGAAAGCCTGGTTCGCAAAGAAGGCTTTTCAAAAATTAAAGCCAGGGACTTACCTTTTAAAACAAGTTTATTTTGCTTTTTTGCCAAAGCAAACACCTGCCAAATTTCTTTGGCTGTTAAATCCGTAATAGACAAAAAATGTCTGGTCATTTTTCCCCTTTCTTTTGATTCGCCAGCTTCATTTGCAACGAATAAATCTCGGTAAAACCCGGACTGGCATTAACATTAAATCCATACCCCTCACCCACATTAAACGAAGTATTGTCTAAACCAAAGGAAGATTTCATAGTCACCACATCTACTTTTCCTTTAAAAAGCTTAACTGTTACCTCGCCTGTAGCTTTTTGATTAACCCATTCATTAAAAGCGTTTATAGCTCCCATAACAGGATCAAACCATAAAGCACCATAACAAAGATAACCCCATTTGATGTCCAGCGTTTCTTTCAGCTCATTCAGTTGCCTGGTAGAAACATATTTTTCCAATGCTTTGTGCGCTTCAATAATTACCTGTCCTGCCGGCTGCTCCCAAACTCCGCCGTTTTTTAAGCCCACTAACCGGTCTTCAAATACGTGCACTACCCCAACCCCGTGTTTCCCTGCAAGTTTATTAAGTTTAACAATCAGTTTAGCCAGCGATATTTTTTCATTGTTTAACGCCACAGGAATACCATTTTTAAACTCCAATTTGACTAATTCTTCTTTATCAGGCGCGTTTTGAGCCAAAGTATAGGTGGTTAAAAACTTCTCAATCGGCGAAATCAAACCCGGCTCTTCTATTTCTCCGCCTTCCCAGGTCATTCCCCACATATTGTCATCAACAGAATAAGGAAAATCTACAGAGGCAGGAATGGGAATGTGATGTTTTTTGGCATATTTAATTTCTTCATTCCTGTCCATATTCCATTCCCGAACTGGAGCGATAATTTTCATTTTTGGATCGTGAGTTAAAATATATCCTTCAATCCTAACTTGATCATTGCCCTTGCCGGTACAGCCGTGAGCTATACAATCTACTCTTTCTTTTTTGGCAATTTCCACTGCTTTTTTACCCAAAATAGCCCTGCCTATGGCGCAGGAAAGATGGTAATCCCATTGGTAAGAAGCGTTTGCTTTAATGCCAATGGCCAAATATTCATTGGCAAATTCCTCTTTGACATCCAGAGTTATGGCTTTGACTGCGCCCAGCTTAAGAGCCTTTTTGGCAACTGCCTCCAAGTCATCGTGTTGCTGTCCCAAATCAAGAGTCAAAGCAACAACTTCTGCTTTATATTGATCCTGAATCCACTTCAGCATCACCGAGGTATCTAAACCGCCTGAATAAAGCAGTAAAACTTTCTTAACCTCTCCTATTTTTGCTTCATAAGATGCCACTTTGACATATTTTGTCTTTGTTTTCATATTATTTCACCTCCCCATACGCTTTTCTAAACGGCATATTTTTTTGTACCAGTTTGTATGCTTTTTGGGCTGCAAAAATTTCTTCTGTTAAAGCGCTCTCCATAACTTCTCTTTTAGGAGTCAGGTTATTTAGTAATATGCCGGTTACTTTTATGCTATCCAAAGTTATCTCCAAGCTTTCCAGCAGCGGTTTTTTCATATCCTGCAAATCCCTGTTATAACCGGAGGGTAAATTGCTTGATAGGCTAACAAGCGCTGTGTAATTGCCCAAAACAAGATGCACTTTCGCTCGCAGCAGTTCAGCCACATCTGGATTTTTCTTTTGCGGCATTATGCTGCTGCCTGTAGTTAGCGCATCTGACACCTGAAAGAAATTAAATTCTGATGTGGTAAATAACATTATGTCGCTCCCAAATTTATTAACAGTTAAAAGGATTTGCGTCAGAGCAGCCAAAATTAAGGCTTCAATTTTGCCTTTGGAATTTTGACAGTATAAAAAGTTGTTTTGCGCTTTGGCAAAACCCAGCAGCTTGACAGTATATTCCCTGTCCAGTTTAAGCGGCGTGCCATATCCTGCGGCCGAACCCAAAGGCGATTGATCATTTAAGTTGGCTGCTGCTTCAAGCAAACTCAAATCATCTTGCAAAGATTCAATGAAACTGCCTGCCCAAAGTCCGATTGATGAAGGCATAGCCTTTTGCATATGGGTATATCCGGGCATCTTGACAGACCCAAATTTTTGGGAAAAATTCTCAAAGCTTTTGATTAAACCTGTTAGCTCCTGTTTAATCTTTTCCATCATTTCCTTGCTGTAAAGCCTGATCGCGGTTAAAACCTGATCGTTTCTTGACCTACCGGTATGAATTTTTTGACCGGCTTTACCGTATTTTTCCGTTAAAAAGTTCTCTATTTTGGTATGCATATCCTCATCGCCTATTTTCAGCAAAAACTTACCTTGTGAATTAAGAGAAAGAATCTCCAAAAGTCCTTTTTCCAGCTTTGCAAGCTCGCTTTTTGAAAGAATGCCAATTTTGCAAAGCATTTTGGCATGGGCCAAAGATCCCTGCACATCATATTTGATAAGTTTTTGATCCATTAAAAGATCTCCTTTTGTCTCAAAGGCCTCAATTACAGGATCCAATGTTGATTTATTGTCTTTTTGCCACAACTTTTTCATATTAAATCCTTTCCTAAAACTATTGCATCCTCTACGCTAAAATAGCCATGTTTTTGATAAAAATTCGTTACTCCTAAATTATCTTTCCTAACCCAAAGCAGTATTCGTTTTGCTCCTAACTTTTTCAACGCTTCCTCGGCCTTTTGTAGCAGTAAAGATCCAATTCCTTTCTTCTGGAAATCCGGATGCACGGCTAAATGGTAAATCCAACCTCTTCTGCCATTAAAAATGCCCAGTATCGTACCTGCCAGCTTGCCTTTGTTATACGCTTCAAAACTTGAAGATGAGTTCAATCTCAAGATCAATTTAGCTTCTTCTTTTTCTTTCTGTATTTCAGGTATGCTTAATCCAGCCTCCTTCCAAAGGTTATGTATTGAATTAAAATTTTTAATACTCATTTTTTTTACTAACATTTTTATTCCTTCCAGGCATTAAAAAAGCCCTTGTAAATCTCCGATTTTAATAATCGAAAACTTACAAGGGCCTTCTATGGCGGTGCCACCTTGCTTAATCCGCCAAAGGCAGATTATCTCTTTCAGCGCTCCGTTGCCGACACGCTTATTGTATTTATACAGTTCAATTTCTGTCGTAGTATTTTCGCCAAACGGCAAACTGACCTACGCGGCTTGTCCGCTGCGGCGGACTTAAAACGCCTTTACCCGATCAAATTTTTAAAATTTGCGCGGGTTAGTATTTAATTGTCAAGATATTATTATACCATATCTGTCAATACCCTGTTTCTTAAAAACAGCAATATCCCTGCCAGCACCAGATAATATCCAACCCAGACAATCCATAAAAACTCCCCCACATATTCCCAGGCAAAAGGAAGTGAGCTAAAAAACTGCACTATATAGATAAAATAAGTCAGCATGATATTTAAAATTAGGCTTAAAAGCTGATTAGCAAACAACAAAAATATAAATCCTACTCCCATAATATAGGGAATAATCCACAGCACCAAGACATTGGCCGGTAGCGAAACTATGGATAGCTGATGAAAATTTGAGGCTACGACAGGCGTAACCATCAGTTGCGCGCCCAATGTCACAGCCAGATTTTCTTTAATAATATTAGGCAAAAATTCCATTGATTTCTGGAATATTGGTGCTACCACAATTACCCCAAACGAGGCTAAAAATGACAGCTGAAAAGATAAATCAGTTATCCAGCGGGGGTTAATCAGCAAAAATAAGCCGGCCACTATGATCAGAACGCGCAAACCGTCATTTTGCCGGCCAAAAGTTTGGGCTAAAGATGCCAGAAAAAACATCACGGCTGCCCGTAAAATGGGAATTTGCGCTCCGGTCAGCAAAGTATAAATAACCATAACCAGCAAAGTTAAAATAACGGCATTTTTTCTCTTGATCAAGCCTGAAAGATACATAATAAATGCTGCCAAAATAGTTAAATTCTGGCCTGAAGCTACCACAATATGCAAAGTAGAGGTGTCACGCAGGGCAAAACGCAAATTATAAGGCAGGTCTTGTTTTACTCCCAAAACAATGCCCGATAAAAGTTCTGCCTGCGGAGAAGGCAAAAACTTTTTAACCTGCTCTGTTAAATATATTCTTTGTCCCTTAAGAATTTCTACTTGGATTTTTATCTCCGGCTGCTGCCACCTGACAAAATATAACAAAATATAAAGAAGTATAGCTAAAATAATTGATAATTTGGGCATTAATACAAAACTAATAAGTCTTTGATTTTGTCGAAGACACTCTTGGAGACTAATTTTAAGGTTAAGAAATCCTCTACTTTAGAATAAGGCCGGCCGGAAATGATTTTGGAGGCTGTCACAGGTCCAATGCCCGGCAAAGCCTCCAGCTCTGCCTGGGTAGCAGTATTAATGTTCACCTTGCTTTGAATATTGGTCCCTGCAACTGTACCGGTATATTGTTCTCCCTGAAACGGCACGTAGATTTTCATGCCATCGGTCAGTTTCATGGCCATATTTAAATACTTGGCCACATATTCACCATTAGCAGTTTCTGCTAAACCTCCGGCAGACTTGATCGCGTCTTCAACGCGAGCATTATCTTCCAACTGATACACCCCGGGATTTACCACTGCTCCCGACACATCAACACTGATCTTTTTTTGAGAAGAAACTATACTTTCTTTAGGATACTCCACTTTGGGCTTGGTTAATCCGGAAGCAAACATGCCGCCAATAATTAATACCAGTCCCACCAATGAAAGCCCCAGTGGAATTTTAAATTGATCAATTTTCTCTTTCATCTAAATTGCCTCCTGTAGCTTTTTATCCAATCCCGATAGCCTTTGACCAAAGATCCCATGCCGCGGCTTAACATTTCCTTTTTTACAATCCCCCCTTCATGGGGATAGTGATGAAGTTTCCGGTGAGGCGAAGAAAAACCATGAGTATAATGACAAAGCTCATGAGCAATGGTATGATCAATCACTCCTGTTGGAATCTTTAAATCCTTAAACATTCCTGTGATAGTTATAAAAGAATGGCCGGATTTTTTATCGTACTTGATAGAACCAAGACGCGCCCTGGCGTATCTGCCAAATTTGATAAAGACTTTGTTGTTCTGGCTAACGTCATCAAAATACTTTGCCCAGACATAGTCCAGCCGGGATAGAAGCCAAATATCGTCTCTTTGTATTTTCATTGCTGTAACAATCTAAACTTATTATACTAAATAGTTAGCAATCATCTTGTATTATCTGCTAAACAACAAAATTGATGATCTTACCCGGTATATAAACGGTTTTTTTCACGCTTTGACCGGCCAGCAAATTTTTAATTCTGTCTGACTGCAGAACCATTTTTTCTACGACCGCTCTATTACTCTCTATCTCTTTTGAGATCACCCGCGTCTCCCGCACCCTGCCATTTATCTGAATCACTATTGTGGCTTCCTCCTCTTGCAAATATTTATTATCAAACTTCGGCCAAGACTGCTGATGAATGCTGAATTTTTCTCCTATCACTACCCATAATTCTTCACTGATATGCGGTGCAAATGGAGCCAGCAGCAACAAAAATGTTTTATATTCTTCTTTAGAAATCTTTTCTTTTTTACTTAAATAGTTTAACCATTCCATCAAAGCCGCCACTGCCGTATTAAACTTGATATTTTCAATATCCTCTGTTACTTTTTTAATTGTTTTATGCATTAACCTTAAATCTTCTAATGACAAATTACTTCCGATCGAAAACAATTTGTCATAAAGAAGCCAAACTCTTTGCAAAAACCTGTAAACACCCTCAACGCCGGTCAAACTCCATGGTTTCATAATTTCAAAAGGCCCCAAAAACATCTCATATAGCCTCATGGC
>JACPEZ010000052.1 GCA_016183225.1 Candidatus Daviesbacteria bacterium | reverse complement strand
TTATTTATAGCAAAGCTGATTGCTTTTCTTCTATCATCTATCACAGAAAGATTTTTTCTATTTTTGATACCGGCGATAATTTGTTCGTTGATACTTTTAAGCTCTCCCCGTGGATCTTCCGCAGTAATTATCACATAGTCTGCCAATTGCCCGGCAATTTCTCCCATGAGTGGTCTTTTTCCTTCATCTCTTTTTCCGGCACTGCCAAATACGGCAATTAATTTGCCCTTTGTCTCCTGTCTTAAAGTTTTTAAAGCCTGTTCCAGCGCATTTGGGGTATGGGCAAAATCAATAATAATTTTAATATCCCGGTTATTTTTAACTTCCTCCATTCTTCCTGTTAACCCTTCAAAATTTTCCAAAGTTTTCCCGGTTATTTTTGGATCAATTCCCAAGATATTGGCTACAGCTAATGCAGCTTGGGCATTTTCAACATTGTAATCCCCAGGAATTTTTAATTTTAGCTTAAAATCTTTACCAAAGGTAATCAGCTCACCATGACAAATTACTTTCGATCGAAAGCTTTTTGTCATCAGATTAGAATTAACTATTGCATATTTAACATTCTCTATTAACTTTAATTTGATATTCTTATAATTCTCAAAAGTTTTATGGTAATCAAGGTGCTCACGGGTAATATTGGTAATAACCCCCACTTCAAACTGTATCCCCCAAAATCTAAATTGATCTAAAGCATGGGAAGTCACTTCCAAAACCAGATATCCATTCCTTAAATCTTTGGCAAATTTTTGAATAACAAATGGGTCGGGGCTTGTCACATGAAAACCCGGGGCATTCAAGGTTGAAATCATGGAAACCTTTTTGCCTGCTTTTTTTAGGATTTGATAAATCATATTAACAGTGGTGGTTTTCCCATCAGTTCCTGTTACCCCAATTACTCTAAGTTTCTTTGTAGGAAAGCCGTAATAAATATTAGCCAGTATTGCCTTTGGCAAATGCCAAAAATAATTTATTACCCATTGCGGCAAAAACCTTTTAATAATTTCTTTCATTGAAGCTAATTATAGCAGAACTTAACTCTACTAAACCTCCACCCTTGGGGTGGAATAGGTTGACACCTGCGGATTTCTTGAGTAAATCGTGCCTATTTCACACCTATTCACCTGGAGCAATTTTGTAGTATATAAATAGTTCTTTGGCTATTTCAAAAAAGGTGGGGGCGGCGGTTTCCGAACCGAAAATTGAAGATGAAGGCTGATCATAGCGAACCAGCATCACAAATTTTGGATTATCACTTGGTGCAAAACCGACAAAACTGGCAATGGTTTTATTGGGATCATAATGTCCGGCCACCGGAATTTGGGCAGTACCGGTTTTACCGGCAATTTTAAATCCTTTTGGTTTGGCCCATTTGGCCTCTCCCTCATCAACCGCCTTAACCATCATCTCGGTAATAATTTTGGCAGTACTCTCTTTAATAACCTGTCTTATCACCTTAGGCTTAATTTCAAAAGAGCCTTTCTCGTCAATAATCTTTTGGGCCACATGAGGCTCCATCAAATACCCGCCATTGGCCAAAGCTCCCACCGCCCTGACCATCTGTATGGGCGTCAAGGCAATTCCCTGTCCAAAAGAGGCCGTGGCCAGATCAATGTCTCTCCATTTATTCTTTGGTCTTAAATCCAGGGATGATTCATCCTGCAAATCAATATCCGAAGGATCTCCAAATCCAAAATTTTCCAAATAAGAATAAAATTTATCCAAACCCAGTTTCATGCCGGTAAAAACCATACCGGTATTATCCGAATGTATGATCACATCCTGGAGAGTGGTTTCCGGATAATATTTGTTATTCCAGGTTCTAATGGAAAAGCCGCCCAGAGAAATTGGCCCCCCGCAAATATCGCAAACAGTTTCCGGCGTCACCACGTCCTCATTTAAAGCGGCCGCCATGACCAGCACCTTAAAAGTGGAACCGGGCTCGTAAGTATCAGCCACAATGGGGTTTTTATAATAGTCAGACGGAAAATTAAAGTACTTGGCAGGATCATAATTCGGGAATGATGCCAGCGCCAAAATAGCCCCGGTTTTGGGATCCATCACTACGGCCGAGGCGGCTTTTGCTCCGTATTTTTCCAGTCCCCGCTTCAACGCTTCTTCCACTGTAAACTGGATAAAGCGATCAATATTCAGCATCAAATCCTTGCCGTTTTGAGCTTCACTGGTAAAAAATTTGCCAATCAGAATAGGCAACCCCAGAGCATCCTTTTCGTGCCGCAGCAGTCCGGGCAGACCTTTTAGCTCGCCCTCATAGAAACCCTCCAAACCAAAATATCCTTTTTGCCCGCCTTTTGAATCCGATCCCACAAATCCCAAAAGATGAGCGGAAGAAGAACCTTCCGGGTAAAACCTGGCATTACTTAAGTCAAACCCGATTCCTTTTAAGTTTAAGTCTTCAATTTTTCTCCTGGTTTGCGCCTCCAGTCCTTTCTTAAGAGGCACCCAGTATAAATCCTGCTGCAAACTGTTTAACAAATCTTTGGCTTCGGCATCTATTTGAGAAGAATCATCTGCCAGAATCTTTGCCAGTATGTATGAAAGCTTTAACTTTTCTTCCGGCGAGGAAACTTTGGGCAATCCGTACAGAGAAAAAGCGGGATTTGACGATGCCAGGGTGGATCCGTCCTGAAAAAATATCTTTCCCCTTTCTGCTTCCACAAACGTATCTTTAAAATGCTGATTTTCGCCCCTGACCTGTAAAAAATCCGCCCTGACAACCTGCCAGTAAAACAACCTGGCTAAAATACAGAGGAAAAAAAGCAGGAAGAAAATTTTAACTATGTATATTCGCATTACTCTTTTAAAGTATTACCGAATATATTGTATACTTTCGATTTTGGAAAAGCCAAGTTTTGATGATTCAGTGGCAATGCTCGCCAAAGATAATCTAGCGGCTAATTCGCTTTCCAAAAGAGTATTTTCCATTTCCAGATTGTCTTTAAGTTTGTCAATGCTTGACAGTTTCGCTCCATAACTGACCACGGTGTTATTAACCCAAATTTGGGCAATAGCTAAAATCAACAGCGACACAGCTGCCAGAATAATATACTTTTTGGGAAATTTAGCAGAATACTGTTCCGGATCGAATTTTTTAATGATGGTCATGTTTTTTCAAATACTCTCATTTTTGCTGATCTTGATCTTGGGTGATCTTTAATTTCTTCTTTTGAGGGAATAATTAATTCTTTTGATTTAAAAAAATGCTTGACTATTCTATCTTCCAATGAGTGAAAACTAACAACCACAATGCGACCATTTTTATCTAAAACCTCCAGTGCTTGAGGCAATGCCTCCTCCAGGGCGGCCAGTTCATCGTTCACTGCAATTCTTAAGGCCTGAAATACTCTGGTGGCAGGGTGTAATTTGCCTCTTATACCCGCCACCCTTGCTACCAAACCAGCAAGTTCCATGGTAGTTGTCAAGGGTCTTACTTGACGGGCGCGCACCACAGCATCAGCCAAGGCCCGAGAATATTTTTCTTCACCCAGTCTAGAAAATAGTTCATACAATTCCTTTCTTCCGCCTGCATTAATTAAATCCAGAGCCCTCACTCCAAGAGCAGGATCCATTCTCATGTCCAAAGGGCCCTCTTTGCCAAAAGAAAAACCCCGCTCGGGGGTTTCAAGTTGCAGACTGGAAACCCCTAGATCAAATAACACTCCTGCAAATTTAGTCCCCGTCTGAATTAATTTTTTTAAGTCTCTAAAATTTCCCTGTACCAATATATATTTTCTCTTATCCACTCCTGCCTCGTCAAATCTTTGCCGCACTCTTTTTAGGGCCTGCGGGTCAACGTCTATTCCAACTACTTTCCCACCCCGCCTGATAATTTCTATCGAATGCCCTCCGTCGCCAATAGTACAATCAATGTACCAGGCATCTCGGACATTAAGTGCTTCAACTACTTCCCCCAAAAGAACGGACCTATGATAACCTTCCAATTTCCACCTCCACTTCCGTAATATGTTTTTTCCAAAGCTTTGCATTCCAAATCTCAAAATGATCACCCGCGCCTATAATTGCTACCTCCTCCTTAACGCTAGCAAAATCAAGCAGGGCCGACGGTATGATAATCCGACCTTGAGCGTCCAACTCCACTGATTCGCTGCCGGAAAATAGGTATCTGCGCAGTAACCTCCCCCGTTCTTCTGTTGCAGATATTTCAAGCTGCTTTTTCGATTCTGCCTCGAAATCGCTTAAATCAAATCCCCAAATGCATTTCTCAAAACCCCGGCTTAAGATAATTTCCCTTGTTTTTAGCTCTTGCCTGAATTTACGGGGCAGAATTACTCTTCCTTTACCTGTGAATTTAGTTTGATATTCGCCCAAAAACATATGGACATCCATATTCCGGGCAGAATATTAACCATTTTTCACCATCTATAACCATTCTGAACCATTTTAATACTGCTTGTCAAGGGGTAATTAAAACCGCAAAGATGCCGGAGCCGGAGGCTTTAGCGGAAAGTTTTGAACCATCTATTTTTGTATCCAATTCTTCCCATTTGCTTCCATCATATCTAAAAAGCTTTGCTCCGTCGGTTGGATTTTCGGCCAATTCC
>JACPEZ010000003.1 GCA_016183225.1 Candidatus Daviesbacteria bacterium | reverse complement strand
CTTGCGCTCTTATCGCCTCCGAATACCTGCCGTCGGTAATAATATAGCTAAAATTTTTTCCCAGAAAAATATATGCTTCTCTCTCCTCTTTGGAAAAATTCCCATAACCTGTCAGGTATTCAATACTGGAAACACTGGAAACCAAAACCGCATCCAAATTCTCTTTTGCAAAATGGTCTCGTAATTTCTTTACTCTATGCTCAAACATGAACCCATTGTACCATGACGCATGAGCTATTATTTTAGAAGTTAAATCCTAATGGCTATTGTCCACCCTGAACATACAAGATACGTATGTCGTTCTTAAGAATAGTTCTTACTACGAAATGGACTTCTGCTCCATCCATATGCTCACCTACCATGAATTTCCAACAAGCGTCTAGCTCCTCTGGGACCTGGCAGTGGGGGATAAACAGGACCAAAGATAGCTCCCGCAATTGTTGCATAGTGGGATTTAGGTCAGGAGGTCGTAGTTCACGCCATTGCCTCATGAGTCGATCAACTCTTGGCGGGCGATGTAGTTCTGGTCTTTCTGTATTTCCCATTATGAACTTTTACTTAAGTTTTGCATGAGAATAATAACATATTTAATAAAAACTTGCACGGCAAGCGTGATATAATCCAATCGTGAAACTACTGCATTTTTCCGATTTGCATATTGGCATGGAAAATTATGGGAAGTTGGATCCAATAACAGGGCTGTCCACTCGTTTGCTGGATTTTTTTGCCACTTTTGATTTTATAGTTGAGAAAGCAATCGAGGAAAAGGTTGATGCAATACTTTTTGCCGGAGATGCCTATAAAACAAGAGATCCCAACCCTACTCAACAGCGGGGCTTTGGGGAAAGAATTAAGAATTTAGCCAAAAAAGTGCCGGTGATTTTGGTGGTGGGAAACCATGACACCCCCAATGCCGAGGGTAAAGCCAATACTTTGGATATTTATTCTGCTTTGGAAATAGACAATGTCTGGGTGTCGCGAAAACCGGAGCTTTTAACTGTCTCCACCAAATCAGGAAATTTACAAATTATCACTTTACCGTGGCTTCATAAAAACGACTACAAAACAGTGGCTGAAAAACTTAAAAACCTGTATGACAAAATTAAAACTGACTCCCCTGCCATATTTTTATCCCATGCCGAGGTAGAAGGAGCCAGTTTTGGCTCGGAAAAAGGTCTGGCCATCCAAAATGATGTGACTATTCCCCTGTCTTTATTAACTGACCGGAGGCTTCATTATGTGGCTTTGGGCCATATTCACAAACACCAGGTTTTATCAAAAGATCCGCTGGTAGTTTATTCCGGCTCACCCCAGAGAATAGATTTTGGGGAGGAAAAAGAAGAAAAGGGAATCATACTTGTCACTCTGAGCGAAGCGTTAATTTAAAACCAAATGATTCTGATCCCACCAAAACTATTTTAGATGAAATCAAAAAACATGAAGTCAAAGATAAAATTGTCAAAGTTATCATTAATATTTCGGCGGATTTAAATGAAAGTTTGGACATGGCCAAAATTAAAAAGGCCCTGGAAGGGGTTCATGTGATTGCCGGTATTTCGCGAAATGTGGAAAGAAAAGAAAGGTTAAAAATTGATGGTCAGGAAGAGGTGGAACGCTTAACCCCACTGGAAGCTTTGGAAAAATATTTTACTGCCAAACAATATGACAAATCCCGCCAAAAAGAACTGGTCAAGTATGCTTCACGGCTACTTGAAAGTTAAAAGTAAAAAGGTAAAAGTAAAAAATGGAAAAAATTTATGATTTAAAAGAAAGAAGTTATTGGTTTGGGATAAATATAATAAAACTTGTTAAACTACTCCCCAAAAATACCGCTGTCTTTATTATTACAGATCAGTTAATCAGAGCTGCTATGTCTATCGGCGCAAACATTGTCGAAGGAAGCGCTGCTTCATCTAAAAAAGATTTTATTAATTTTTATAACCATTCCTTAAAATCCGCCGTAGAGACAAAATACTGGTTAAGAGCATTAGTAGATTCAGGATTCTTATCAGAAGATAAAGTTAACCCATTTATTGCTGAGGTGGAAGAATTATCTAAAATACTTGGTAGTATTGTTTCTAAATCCAGAAAAAAATAGTTTTTTTACTTTTTACTTAAAATTTTTTACTTAAAATAAAATGCGCCCCAAAACATCATTTTAAATTATCTGCTCTATCGCCGTTGTCAAATCTCTGCTTGTTGATTATACTAACCCCACATGATTCCGGTTTCTTTAAAATTATCAAATTTCACATCCTATGGGGAAAATGTGCGGGAGTTGGACTTTTCAAAATTCAAACTGGCTGCAATTTCCGGGCCAAATGGGGCGGGTAAATCCTCCCTTTTAGATGCTATTACCTGGTGCTTGTGGGGCTGGTCCCGGGCCGGGGACTCCGGCGATGATTTAATTCATCTCGGAGCCAAGGAAATGTTTGTGGAGTTTATTTTTGAACTGGACAAACATGAGTTTAAAGTTATCAGACAGCGGTCTTTAGCCCGCGGCGGTTCCACTAATTTAGAATTTTGGTCTTCTAAAAATAATTTAACCGAAGGAACCATCAAAGCTACCCAGCAAAAAATCATTGACACTTTGCATTTATCTTTTGAAACTTTTACCAATTCCAGTTTTTTGCGCCAAGGCCATGCAGACGAGTTTACCACCAAAGGCCCATCTGATAGAAAAAGAATTCTGGCTGATATTTTGGGCCTGTCCCATTATGATTTATTAGAAGAAAAAGCCCGGGAAAAAGTAAAAGAGGCCCAAAATAACTTAAAGCTTTTGGAATACCAGCTTTTGGAAATTGAGGCAGAACTATCCCAAAAACAGGAAAGAGAAAAAATTTTACATGAACAAACAGAAAAAGTTAAAGGAATTGAAGGTAGCATTAAAACTCTGGAAGAGGATTTAAAAAATCTGCAAAAACTAAATGAGTTACAGCAAAATCTGGAGAATCAACAAAAAGAACTGGGACAAATTGTGGCACAAGGAAAGGAAAGAGCAAGTAGAATTCAGAATTTAGAATTTAGAATTAAGAATTTTGAAGAAATAGAAAACAAAATAGAAAAATTGCAAAAAGATAAAACAGAATTTGAAGATTTGAGAAAAAAACAGCAGGAAAAACTGATTTTACAAAATGAACTGTCTAAAATGCAGGGAGAGTTAAATTTAAAGACTTGCGGTCAGGAAATTGGCAAAGACCAAAAACACGAGGTTAACTCAAAAGTCAAAAGTCAAAAGTCAAAACTGGAACAGGAAATTTCAAAAATTCAAACTAAGACAGAAGAAGAACAAATAAAAAAATTGCAAGAAAAATTATCACTCCTTAAGATTGATCCGGAAAAATTAAGTAATTTAGAAAATTCTTTAAAAGAACTGGAAAATTTGCAAAAACAAAAAGAACAGATTTTACAAGATAGGGCTTCTTTGGAAACAGAGAAAAAAACCAGAGAAGAACTGCTTAATTTATTTAAAAATAAAAAATCACAGGTAGAAAAATTGCAGGAAGAATTAAATAAACTTCCCCAAACAGCAGGAGATTTATTGGAAAAGCAAAAACAACTGGAAGATTTAAAAACAGAGGAAAAAAATGCCCGAGGTTTAATGGGGCAGGCAACAGAGTTAATTTCCAGATCCGAGCAGCTGGAAAAATTGCAAAAACAAAAAACTCAGGAAAGAACAACTCTGGAAAATGACAAGCAAAATTTTGAAGAGCTCTCTTTAGCTTTTGGCAAAAAAGGCATTCAGGCCATGATCATTGAAACTGCCATTCCCGAAATTGAAGATGAGGCCAATCGGCTGCTTGATAAATTAACCGAAGGCCGGATGAAAGTAGCTTTCCTGACCCAAAGGGAGGGTAAAACCACTGATAAATCAATAGAAACTTTGGACATAATTATTTCCGACGAGATGGGAGAGAGGCCTTATGATTTATATTCCGGAGGGGAAACTTTCCGGGTTAATTTTGCTATCAGACTGGCCATTTCCAAATTATTAACCAGAAGGGCCGGAGCAAGGCTGCAATTTTTGGTCATTGATGAGGGTTTTGGCACCCAAGACGCACAAGGCAGAACTAGAATTGTGGAAGTGTTGGATTTAATTAAAAATGACTTTGAAAAAATTTTAATTATTACCCATTTGGAAGAACTAAAAGAAGAATTTCCCGTCCGCATTGAAGTTTCCAAAACTTCCATTGGCTCAACCTTTGAAGTGGTTGGAACTTAGGGTCCATTTATTAAATGCTTAAAATTATTTTGGATTACGGATTTTATCAAGGCATTGCTGCATACATACAGTAGCATTATCAGCGTTTTGGCATTGAGAAGCACACTGTCTATTCTGTGCTTTGAAAATTTGTCCGTATGGATTAGTTAATACTACTATTAATCCGCTTATAAAACTTATCTCAATAAGAGTAATGTAAATTCCAACAAGAGTAAGTATCCCTTTTATCCATGCGGGCCATTTCATCCACCTAAACATCATAAATAATCCTACTGGTGCAAGAATAATCAAGAATACAATACAAAAAACTGTTTTAACTGTTGAGGGAGAACCAGATAAATTTGCCACCATCCTCATTTAACTCTCTCTCTCTCTCTGGTTGTCAAGTATCTAAAAATGAACTATAATAAATTCATTATGCCGGCAATTGATATGACTAAAATCTATAGGAATAAAAACTATAAAGGCAATTGGGTGGCCTTAAAAAGATTTACCAGTAATCCTGAAGTTATAGCTTATGCCAAAACCTTAGAGGAAACTCTTGAGAAAGCTGGTGAAAAAGGTTTTGAGCACCCGGTCATAATGCAAATACCAACCAAGATTCTACCTATTGTAGGTATTATTTAATGACCTACTCTTATCTAACCATTACTCCTGCTGTACGAAGACCTATCATTGACATAATTGTAAAATCTGACAACTATTTTGCCATTTATCCCATGTTAATTGATTCCGGAGCTGACTATTGCATTCTTAATCTTGAACTGGCAAAATCTTTCAGAATTAAATTATCAAAAACAGCAATTAAATTCTTTGGAATTGGCGGAGAACAAATAATCGGCAGGTGGGGAGTGATAGAATTAAAAATAGCAGGTCATACTTATAAAACAAAGGTTTTGTTCGCCGATATTAGCCAATTTGGTCATGGAATTTTGGGGCAACAAGGTTTTTTTAATCACTTTGATATCAAATTAAGCTATCAGAAACAAACAATTGAGATTGAACCGGTTAAATTAACTAATTAAACATGCCCAAAATTATTTTGAAAATTATTCCTGCTTTATTTTTCTGGGGAGTTTTTACTTTAGTAATTTTTTATGTGCCGTATCCAAAAAGTTTAACCCAAGCTTCTATATTACAACTGCTAGCCTTTTTTGTTCCTCTTTTTTTGGCTTTAACCTTTACCACGAATCTAGCTATTGCTATGGGAGTAATTTTTTTATTGCTTCTTAAGGCCCTGAATACTCTTAATTTTGTTTCCGCCGTATTAACCATTACTGCCGTGGGGCTTTTGTTTAGTTATTTTAGAAAAAATAAAAGTAAACACAATTTGACTAAACTGAAAAAAATGTCTAAACTGACACATTTGCAAAGGAAAAAACAATGAAAAAATTTTATTTAACAACAGCCATACCATATGTTAACGGCCTGCCGCATGTCGGCCATTCACTGGAATATTTTCAAGCTGACACAGTCAAGAGATATTACCGGTTTAAAGGTTACCACACTATGCTTTTATCCGGAGCTGATGAAAATGCTTTAAAAAATGTTCAAGCAGCAGAAAAAGAAGGTTTACCGATCCAGGAATTTCTAGATAGAAATTCCAAAATCTGGGCCGAAACTTACGAATTTTTGGGGGTACATCTGGATGTTTTTCAGCGAGGATCAGATCAAAAAAAGCACTGGCCGGGTGTACAAAAGTTGTGGAAACTCTGTCAGGAATCCGGTGATATTTATATAAAAAAATACAGGGGCCTTTATTGTGTTGGCTGCGAATCATTCAAAACTGAAGGTGAACTGGTAGATGGACTTTGTCCAGACCACCAAACAAAACCGGAACCAGTTGAGGAAGAAAATTATTTTTTCAAACTTTCCCGATATCAAGATCAACTCATTAAATTAATTGAGAGCAATACGCTTAAAATCATTCCGGAAAACAAGAAACAGGAAGCTTTATCTTTCATCAAAAGAGGCCTTGAGGATTTTAGTATTTCGCGCTCCAAGGAAAGAGCCCGCGGAGTTGGGGTGCCGGTGCCGGATGATCCCAACCAGATTATTTATGTATGGTTCGATGCCTTGGATATCTATATGACCGGAATCGGTTTTGGCTGGGATGATATAAAATATCAAAAATGGTGGCCGGCCGATTTGCATATCATTGGCAAAGACATCAACAGATTCCATACTGTTTACTGGCCGGCCATACTTTTATCAGCCAAACTTCCCTTACCAAGGGAAATTCTAATTCATGGTTTTGTCAATTTAAAAGGAGAAAAAATCAGTAAGTCTGTGGGAAATGTGATCTCGCCGCAAGAAGTGGTGAAAGAATTTGGATTGGAACCCTTAAGATACTACATGCTTTCTCAAATCCCCATTGATAGTGACGGGGATTTTACTTTCGATAGATTCAAAGAAGTCTATAACGGCGATTTAGCCAATGGATTGGGAAATCTGGTGGCCCGGGTAGCCAAACTGTGTGAGCAAAATAATATTTCTGCACCCGAGCTACCCACACAATTTGATCCGAAGATGACAAGACCTTTGGAGGAGTTTAAATTTAATGAAGCCTTAAGCCATATCTGGGAGGAAATTGCAGATGCTGATAAAAAAATCAATGAAGAAAAACCATGGGAGTTATCCGGAGAAAAACTAAAAAAGATTTTAGAAGATTATGTTAAAAAAATTCAACAAATTGGATATAATTTGCAGCCATTTTTACCGGAAACTGCCCAAAAAATCCTTACCCAATTTTCCGGCCAAGTAAAATCAGCACCTGCTCTTTTTCCCCGCCTATGAATTTAACTGATACTCATGCTCATCTTTATTGGGACTCATTTAAGGAAGATTTTGATGACGTCATTAAGCGGGCTTTAGATGCCGGGGTTAGCACTATAATAAATGTGGGTGTTGATGTTCGGAAAAGTAAAATAGACTATACCCAAAAGGATATAATTAATTTGGAACAAATCTATCTCAATAATCCTCAAAAGGTGGTGGCTGTGGGTGAATGCGGTTTAGATTTTAAAGAAGTTGACGAACAAACTAAGAGCACACAAAGAAAATTATTTCAAGATCAAATTGATCTGGCTAAAAAATTAAACCTACCACTAATAGTTCACTGCCGCGAGGCATGGGACGAAACAATAGAAATGACCAAGGATCATTTTGGCATTTATCATTGCTATTCCGGTCAACCCCCTACTACCAGCTACTTGCTACAAACTACTAACTTTCTGATTAGCTTTGCCGGCAACCTGACTTATCCAAAAAATGATTACTTACGTGAAGCTGTCAAAATCTTACCAATGGATAGAATAGTTTTGGAAACCGATTGCCCATTTTTACCTCCCCAATCAAAACGAGGCAAAAGAAATGAGCCATCTTTTATGCTGGAAAATGCTCAAATGATAGCCCGTCTCAAAGAAATATCTCTAGCAGAGATTGCCCGTCAAACTACAAAAAATACAAAAGAGATCCTTCGACTTCGCTCAGGATGACCTAATCGGTCATTTGCTTTCCACGCTCAAATTGATTACACTTTAGAATAATATCATGCGTATTTTGCTGTCGCTTTCCCTGGGGCTGCTGCTCTTTTTTTATCTGGCAGAGCTGCTGGGACAAATTTATAAATTTTTTAATTACGCCCTGCTTGGTTTAATTTTATTTATATCCGGCTTGCTGATTGGCTTTTTTGGCCAAAATTTTTTACCGGGGCTGAATGTTTTAATAGCCTATTTTTTGATCGGAGCCGGGCTTGGGCTATCAGTACATCACCTTTTATCCCGTCATTTTCTATTTTTTGAAACAAAAGAGAAGGAATTTATCTTAAAACACGAGAGTGTCTTTGTCAGAATCCTGGAAATTTTACCCGGAGCGCTCACTTGGCTGGCTTTAACCTCCCCTATTTGGCTTTCCTTTACCATGCCTTACGCAGTTGCCTATCTTATTTTAATTGCCGACATCTACTGGCTGCTGGCCGGATTGCGCATTGGAGCCTTAATCATCATCGGTTACCGTAAAATGGAATCTGCCAAAAAACAACACTGGCTAAAGATGCTGCAAACTGATTTTCCCCAAACCTGGGAAAACTATTATCATTTAATCCTGGTCCCGACTTATAAAGAACCACCCTACATTTTATCAAGCACTTTTTCCGGCATCTTAAATTCCACTATCCCTAAAGATAAAATCTTGCTGGCAGTCGGCTTTGAGCAGAGGGATGATCCGCAAAAAATCAAACAAACCCAAAAAAACTTAAATGCACTGAAGAAAAAAATTGCCGGAGTATTCACTACCGTCCACCCTTACGATCTTCCCGGAGAAGTGCCGGGCCAGGGATCAAATAAAAACTGGATGATCAAAAATGCGCTAACAGAACTTAAAAAAAGAGGCATCAAAGAGGATCGCGTCTTTATCACCACCATTGATGCCGATTTTGTCCTTCATCCCCAATTTTTGGCAGGAGCATTGCACAAGTACTTGTCCCTGCCGGATATGGAAAAAGATAAAAGAAGTTTTACCGGCGTATTTTTATACCACAATAATTACTGGCAAACCCCCACTCCCATGAGACTGATGGCCACCGGCACTTCTTTCTGGCAGCTGGCGGAAATGGTCGGATCCGATAAGTACATCAACTATTCATCAATGTCTATCTCTTTAAAAGCTCTCCTTGATATTGGCCTGTGGATACCGGACAAGGTGAACGACGACTCTGGTTTTTACTGGAAGGCTTACTATCATTTCAATGGAGATTATAAAGTCATCCCCCATTTCCTGCCGATTTCCGCCGACGCTGTCCAGGACACTACTTTGTTTAAAACATTTCAAAACCAGTACCTGCAAATCAGGCGTTGGGCTTACGGGGTGGAACATATTCCCTTTATTGTGAAAGAATATTTTAAAAAAGAAATTGGTTTTTGGGATAAAACCGATAAATTGCTTTTCAAAATCTGGGGCGATCTGAAATGGGGATTTTTGGCCATTTTTGTGACATTTGGAGGTATGCTGATCCCCCTGGTAAATCCCGACTTTAAATCTTCTGTTTTATCAGTCAATCTGCCCATTGTTTCATCCTGGATTTTAACCATTGCTTTCCTTGGTCTTTTCGCCACCATTTATGTGCATGAAAAAACCGCTCCCAAAAGACCTGCCGGCTGGAACATTTTTGCGCGGGTTTGGTCGTATCTGCAATGGCTGCTTATTCCCATTATTCTCATTACCATCTCTGCGCTGCCGGCTATTGATGCTCAAACTTCTTTAATGTTTGGCAGGAAACTGGAGTTTAGGGTCACTAACAAAGCAAGACTGTTGGAAAAAGCTTGAAAAAATGCAAAAACTTTTACTGCTGACAACTGTTTTTTCGATGAGCGCTGCCGCCGTTATAACTTTATCCGTCCTGGTTTTTTTCAAAGATTTACCCGAACCCCTGCCGCTTTTTTATTCCCTGCCCTGGGGCGAGCGTCAATTGGCCAGTCATGCTCAATTTCTTATCATTCCTGCCACGATAGTCTTAATTGCCCTGGTTAATCTGATTGTATCCCATCAGCTGCATCCGTCCCAGTCGTTTTTAAAAATAGCCCTGCATCTTGTATCTTTAGTTGCCGCCGTCGTCTTGATTATTACCTTCATGAAAATTATTTTTATTTTCTTATGAATTTTTTTTTACCAATGCTTGTATCATTTGCGGCAACTATCCTGGGGTTTTTCCCCGCCATTAATCTGGCCAAAAAATTTAATCTGGTAGATAATCCCCGCTTGCGGCCTCATCCCGCCCATACCCAAAAAAGGGTGGTCCCGCGGGCCGGAGGACTGCTCCCCTTTATTGGCATTGTCTTTGCCAGTCTTGTTTTTCTGCCGCTGACTTCACAACTTTTAAGTATTCTGGCAGCTCTAACAATCCTGCTGGCCATCGGACTGCTGGATGACAGATACCCAAGTTTTTCCCCCTATTTAAGACTGCTTGGTCAATTTATCGCTGCCGCTTTGGTGGTATTATCGGGCGTGACCGTTAATTTTATTACCAACCCCCTGGGAGGTATTATTAACTTTGCTCCTATCTTGGGAAGTGCTTTAGCTCTTGTGTGGATTGTCTGGGTGATGAATATGATCAACTGGAGCAAAGGCGTTGACGGACAAATGCCCTCCATTGCCACTGTTGCCTCTTTAATTTTAGGCTTACTGGCTTTAAAACTGACTTTAAACGGAGATCCGACTCAAGCAAAAGTGGCGGTTTTAGCTTTTATCACTACAGGCGCCAGTCTTGGACTGCTGATTTTTAACTGGCATCCTGCCAAAATCTTTCCCGGCTTTTCCGGATCCAATATTTTGGGATTTATGATTGCTACTTTGGCTATTTTTACCGGAGCAAAACTGGCAACAGCCGGACTGGTGCTTTTAATTCCCGCCACTGATTTTGCCTATACTTTTTTTCGAAGGACTCTGTCGGGTAAATCGCCTGTCTGGGGAGACCGGGGCCATCTGCATCATAAACTCCTGGAGCTGGGCTTGACACACCGGCAAATCGCCTTGTTTTACCTGTTGGGATCTGTTATTCTGGGAGCAGCTGCTCTAAATTTATCAAGCAGCGGTAAGCTGTTCGCTGCCATTTTGGTCGCTACTGTTATTTTAGGAGTAATATTGTGGTTAAATTTTTTTGGGGGATTGTCAAAGCCGGAAGACCAAGACAATGGATAAAAAATTTTGCCGTTTTCGCGGCACTGATTTTTTCCGGCACTTTGCTTGATAGTGGCAATCAAATTAAAGCTGTTGAGGCTTTCCTGCTCTTTTGCGCTTTTTCCTCGGCTACTTATTTATTAAACGATTGTTTTGACATAGAAAGAGACAAACTCCACCCATTTAAAAAGCTTCGCCCGATTGCTTCGGGGCTAATACCCGTCCCTCTGGCTTTGTCTATGGCCCTGTTAATTATCGTCGCCGGCTTGCCGCTTGCCTATCAGCTTTCCCCGGCTTTTTTCTTTGCTTCTCTGGCTTACCTGATTTTGCAGGTTTTTTATTCAGCTTACCTAAAGCAAATTATTTTAATTGATGTTTTGGCCATTGCGGCCGGTTTTGTCCTGCGGGTGTACGGAGGGGTCTGGGCTATTGATGCTCATTTAAGCGTCTGGTTTTTGCTGTCTGTGACTAGCTTTGCTTTATTTCTGGCTATTGGAAAAAGGCGCTCGGAGCGGACTTTGCTGGAAACAAAAGCTTTTCGTCACCGGGAAACCCTGCTTCATTATCCGGAAAGTTTGCTGGACTCTTTAACTACCATGTTTGCCAACTCCGCCTGGTTAACTTATGCTTTTTTTGCCTTTTTGCAACCGCCCATCCAGACCCGTCAGGCTGTTTCAACTTTTTTAGGCGGTCTGGAACTGCCTTTAACTTCGGCCAAATATTTAATGGCCACTGTGCCGGTGGTCATTTATGCTGTCATGAGATATCTTTATATTATTTATGAGAAAAAGGAAGGCGAGTCTCCCGAGCGGGTTATCTTAACCGATCGCCCCCTTCTTATAACAGTCCTACTTTGGATCATCCTGGTCATCGGCATCATCTACTACCTTGGAGCCTAAATTATTCTTGTCTTGACACAGTGTTCCTGTAGCCAATGGGAAATTTGTTCAATGCTTAAATTTTTATTGTCCACAGACACTGCAAATTCAACCTCTTTCTGATGAGTATTTTTCAGTTCATATCCGTTTAACTTTAAAAACATGGCTGCCGAAGTCAAAGCTGTGCGTTTATTCCCATCGACAAATGGGTGATTTTTCAAAAGAGATTGCAGCAGTGCTGCAGCCATATCAAAGATATTCTCGTATAAAAATTGACTGCCAAAAGTGGACTGAGGTCGCCCGATCGCAGATTCTACAAGACCCAAATTCCTAATCCCAAATGATCCGCCGAATCTTTTAACAACCAGATCATGTATGAATAAAACTTGATCTATGGAGAGAAATTTAATCTTTTTGCTCACCTTTGTGCAAGTTCCTGTAAAACATCTTTATGGTCAATCATAAATTCATCTACCATTTTGGCAAATTTATCATTCACGCCTCTTAAATCTGCTCTTTTTTTTGAGATAACCACTAATTCCTGTCCTCTTCTTTGAACCACCACTTCAGAACCATCCCTAAAGTTTAACTCTTTCAAATACTCCTTCGGAACAGTTACAGCTATAGAATTGCCATTTTTATAAAGTTTTTGCGCAAGCATATTTACATTATAACACATCCTGTACTGACAATGTACTGACATGTCAAATTTTTTCCTGGGGTTTTTTCTCGACATATGATGAAGATACATAGCCTTCGCTGCCATTGGAGAGGCGTACTCTAAACCAACCTGACAGCTCTTCCAGCAAAATTAAAGTATCTCCCGGTTTTACTTGAGATATTTCTTTTCCGGCCAGAGATGGTTTATCCCTAACTCTTAAAAAACCGGTTGGCGTCTCCTTCACCTGCACCTCCGGAGTTTGAGAAATGGGCGGAGTTACCACTTGAGTCAAATCCGCCTCTGACAAAGCCAAATCCGCCGAAATAACCAGTCTGTATCCTTCGGGCAGATAAGCTCTGATGCTTCTTTTTAAATAGTTGGGCCGGGACAGCGTTAACAGATATTCACCGCTTGCAAGATCCAAAGATACGGGGGTTGACCCCCGGGATTTGCCGTCTATGTCAACTGAAGCTCCATCCGGACTGGAAATAATAGTCGCGCCGGAGCCTTTTTCCAGAGTTAAGGTCTCTCCGGCCGATGAGGAAAAATCTTTGGCCAGATCGCGGCTTACCACAGTGACTGTCCCGCCTGTCAACTTAACCCTGCCCTGCCAGCTTAAATCGGCTTTGGCTATTTTTATTGCGTATTCTTTGGGGGTTAGATTTTTATCTTCATACGGAGTTTTACCCACTTCTGCCTCGTCCAGATAAACTGTTGCCCCGGAAGGCATGGACAAGATATTCATCCCTCCCACCAATTTGGCGCCCAAAAAAGTTTGCAGTCCAAAATCGGCAAAACGGATAAGCAGAATAAAAATACTGACCAAAACCAGTATCAAAATAATGGCTTTCTTCATTAAGTTATTATACTCTATTTATTTTTGACTTTTGAGCCTTTTTGTGCTAATATACGCTCCACTTTGAAAAGACCATTTAAATGGGCTGCAATAATAACGCTGGTAATGTTTTTGTCCGGATATTACCCTGTACTGGCTTTCCCGCCTGCAAGACAAAGCAGGGCTTTGGCAGAGAGTTTTGAGCAAAAACAGGAGATTACAGCTCAATCTTTTCCGCAACCTGTAAGTTTACCCCATTCGGGTTATCTGTCTACCAAATTTTCCCGTTGGCACCCGGGAATAGATATTGCCGCCGGTTTAGGGGTATCTGTTTATCCTGTCAATCCGGGTACAGTGGAAAGAGTCAGCGTTTCCTGGTGGGGTCTGGGTAATAATGTGATTATCTCCCACCCTAATGGCTTTAGATCAACCTATGGACATCTGGGGAAAATTTTTGTCAAAGCAGGGCAGGAAATCAACTCTGAAACTGCCCTGGCAGAAGTAGGTGTAAGCGGTAATACTTCCGGCCCTCATACTCATCTGGAAATCCAAAAAGACGGCAAATCTATAAATCCCGCGGATTTACTGCCGGAAATTCCCCCCTTACCCAAACTTTAAACTTGACAAAGTATATCCTAAGGCATAGTCTGGATCCCCAAACTGCCTTTTTTTAAGCCCCCTCCCCCTGTTCCCTCACCTCCGCCTCAAGAAGAAACTATTCCGGTATCAAAACTGCCCATTGCGGCAGATATCCTCCAAAACCCCATGGTTTATGAATGGAGAGGATCGGTAGAAGGTAAGGTGGTGGAGATAGACGTTAACACCATCACCCTTTCAGATGATGAGAATAACCGTCTCGTTATTCCTGTTATTCCCAGTACAGATGTAATCTATGGAACTAAATTTTATAAACGGGAAACAAAAGATAACATAGACCAGTTTGTCAATGTATCCCATCGGGATCTTCCTTTGGGTGTTAGATTGCGAGGAGACTTTTTCGTAGCGGCCAGAGAAAAAGATAAAATAATCGGTTCTTCATTTGAAATTATTGAGTAATCGTGATATGCTATAAGATATATGTCATTTGAACGAACTTTAGAGAGAATTCCTTTGTTGCTTTTAACTTTAACAGGTTGTAATCCACAACTACAGGAACAATTACCGCTATCAACACCCAGAGTGATTGTTGTGACTGCTACTCCAACAGAAATACCGGCTCAAGTTGCTGCTCCGGCTACATTAACTCCTGAACCTACAGCTTTACCCACAGCTACCTCTGAACCTGTTTCTGTCAATCCGGCCGAATGTCAGCCCGATGATGTTAAACAAGAAAGTGAAGTATTTGTGGCAGAAAGTCTAGGTGTACTAAGAAGGAAGTTACCAGTAAAAGAATCTGATCATGATGGAGCAGTAGCCCAAAATACCAGATTGCAAACACAATGTTTAAGAAATACCTGGTATAGGGTAGCCGATGGTAAAGGGGGTTTTTGGATCCTGTCGGATTATGTAAGCAACAAGCCAATAGTTGCTCCCACTCCTGTTGCGGTTCAAAGAGTTGAACCAAAACAGCCCCAACCTGAACCTAAAGCTGAACAAAAAATACTACTGAATGAAGGCTTAAACCGCCCGTTAGCTCGAGGTTTTATGGAACGCGTCAATATAGCGCGCAGATCAACCGGGATTGCAGAGTTAAAAGTAGATTCCAGATTGCAATCTGCAGCCGAGAAATATGCACAACGCATCTATACTAATACTTCAAATGTGGGTACCTGTTCCGGTCAAGCTGTTGAAGTAAACTGTCATATGGTTGACGGGGCACCCTGGGATAGAGCAAAAAGAGAAGGGTATCCGTCAACTTCTGTCTGGGAAGTTTTTATGGGTCTTCAATCAGACAGGATACGACAGATTAGAAGGAATCCTACAGAAGAAGAAATTATTGCTACGCTTCTTGACCCAAAGACTTACACGGATTTCGGCCTTTTTAACAGTCCACCCCATCGGGAAACGCTTTTGGATAGAGCCAATACCCTGATAGGCGTGGGTTGTTACCTGGGTCCCGATCATTACGCCAGCAGGCAATCCGGAAAAACAGAATATTCCGGGATTTGCATAGGTGAGTTGAGTCGTTGACAGATTTGAGGATTTATGTTATTCTATAAGATATATGTTCATTGAAGGAGCAAGAGCACTTGGTTCAAGAATATATGAGTTGCCTAGAAAGCATAGGATAATATCCAGAGTTAAACCGTTAAGATGGGCAGCAGGGGCTGTTGTTGCTGCTTTTCCGGCAGTTGCTTGTGCTTCGCCAGCCCCCCAAGAACCTCCACAACCCAGGGAAATTGTTGTAGTTGTTACTGCTACTCCAACAGAAATACCAACTCCATTGCCAGCCACATCCACTCCCGAACCGGCTACTGCTACTCCAGAACCGCCAACAGTTACTCCTGCTCCGGCCCGCAGAGAACAGCCGCCTGTTGTGCCTACTCAGGCAGAATCAACCGGACCTTTTGCAACAGGGATGAATTACCGAGGTTCTATATTTGAATTTCTCGGTCAACCGGAAGGAGAAATTGTTGTTGGATTTGTGCCAACCGGCCGAGCTTTTGGTTTTGCTGTACGTCAGGCAGTCTGCGCAGACGGAGGCACGCAACAGATAGTCGGCAGCATTCTGATTGATCCGGCCAGTATTACTTCTTCGCCAAATCGAAATTTTTTTAGCCAGACCGACAGATTCGGTAATGTATTTTCCGCAGCTGCAAATCCCCAAGGACAACTGGCAGGAGAAGTTATATTTAGGGATGTTCCTCCTACGCCGGATACGGCCGCCTGCAAAGGGAAAAAGTTATTTTTTCAGGCGGTTCTTGAACAGGTTAGGGGCAGATCGGGGTTGGGTAAAATTATTGGTGATTTGTATCAGAGGATAAGAAAAGGTGATAATCCGCCCGAGACTTACATAAAGTTGGCTCAACAATATTGCGCATGCGAAATTCCTGCAGAATCTCAATAACCCTTTCCTTGACAAATAAGGCCGTAATTCATACGATGGGAATATGCATAGTCTTTTTAAGACTCCGATATTTATACTCCTCTATGCAATCTTACTTTTATTTATGGCATTATTCCTCTTTGACAATCCCACCTATGCTACTGACGCGCCTTGGCATTGTTTTTCCCAATGTACCGGTGGTTGCGGGTATTGTGCATCTAATGCGGGTGAATATGTTATAAGGGAGTGGGATTGGGAAAATAATTATTGCGCAGACTTAGGCAGTGATTGTAGAACTCAATGCGTAGGACCATGCCGTACTTGCACTCCATACACAGAATGTAGAAGTCCAATACCCGGACCTAATTATTGCTGTGCTCCTAACCGCAAGGCACCGAATAATGTTTGTAATGATTTGCAGCATTATACTTATGATCAAAACTGCAATTGTGTGCCGGCGTATAAAAGCACCAGCCGGGCAACTCACGAGTGTTCCTGGAATAACTATCAGTGTTGTCCTGCACCTCCTCCCCCCAGTTGTAACTTAAATCGGGAATACAATGAGTGTAACAGCAACTGCAATGGCACCAATTACCCTGACGATCATCTGGTTCATGTAACAGAATATACTAATCCAAGTGGCGGGGTGTGTCGCTACGAGTGCAGTGATCTGGGCAGGGTTCCCGGACAATGCGGCGTGCCCGGCACTACTCCCCAGCTGTATGGTTGTAATGGGACCCGGTGCGAGGCTAATCCCAATGGATTTTCCAGCGACCCAAATTGTGGCGGACAATGTGCTGTTTCCCCCACCCCTCCGCCTCCCCCTCTACCCCCCGGATGCACCCCCATTAATTTAAGCGTTAATCCCTCATCAGTTGGTCCGGGAGGTAATCTGGAGTTTCGGGCTTCCTCCTCCTATGCCTACCAGAATGTCAGCATCAATATGGGAGGAGGAGCTTCTGAAACAGGTTTTGGCTGCTGCGATCCCTCATATACCTGGAGATGGTATGGCAGGGCTTCTTCCCCCGGCTCATACACGGCCAGATTCAGCGGCAAT
>JACPEZ010000050.1 GCA_016183225.1 Candidatus Daviesbacteria bacterium | reverse complement strand
CATTCCCTTTTTTTGGTTTATATTTTGCTAAAAAGTTTCTAAAAGATCTTGTCAACTTTGTTTTCCGTATTTTAGTGTACTTTGTCTCCAGCGGTATCACTTCTAATCCTATCTCTAAGACGAAGTCTACTTCAGCTTGATCGCGCGTCCGCCAAAAATGGATTTGGGCTGGTGTTCTATCAAGTTGCGTTCTTAAGATATTAAAAACTACATTCTCAAACAAATGCCCGCTCAAAGGAGCTGGAATTTCTGGTAATCCCAAAAGTCCCAAGAGCCAGTTGCGCAGGCCTATATCCAGAAAATAAAGAATTGGGGCTTTGGTAATTTCTTTCCTGGTGTTTCTGTAAAATGGTGTAACTTTTTTGATGATAAAGGTGTGTTCTAAATACCACAGGTAATGCTTGACTGTCTTCTGGTCAATACCAATAGTTGATGAAAGTTCAGTGAAGTTAACCAGATTGCCAATCTGTGAGGCAATGATTTTTAAGAGACTGGTAAATGCATCTGATTTCTCCAAGTGTAGAAGGCCATGGATATCCCGATCTATATAGCTTCTATAGATTTCTTCCATTTGTCTTTGTTTAGTAGAGGCTGTCTCAGCCAAAACTACCCGTGGATACCCGCCAAATACCATGTACTCAGACAGCAAACGTTCTGTTTTACCTGCTTCCAGGGCAAAAAAATCAGCTAGTTTGTCTTCGTATTTGTAGCTGGTTTTAAAATTGACAAACTCCTCAAAGCTGACTGGATCAACCGTAAACAGCTGTTTTCTGCCAGCCATTGATTCGGGTAGTTTTGCTTTCAACTCCAGACTGCCTGAGCCTGAGACAATAAATTTATATGGCAGGCTCATATCATAGATCCCTTTCAAGAACAGTCCGGCGTTTTCTTTCCTTTGGATCTCATCAATAAACACATACGCTTTCTCCTTACCTGCAACCAGCTCAATATATGAAATAAGGGCAGCTTGGGAAACAAACCTGAGCGCATCTTCTTCAGAGTCCAAGTTTAACCAAACAGTCTTTTCCCCTTCTCCTTCAAGCCTACTCCTTAACTGCTTCATCAAATATGTCTTTCCTACCTGCCTTGGGCCGGTTATAACCGTCATTTGATCTGATGATAGATGATCTTTGAGAGTGGAAAGTATTTTCCTTTTAATCATACTACCATTATAGCACCACTATTTCGGAAGTCAAGTGGCAAAATAGTCGCCTTTCTTTTCTATTATCTCATACAAAACAATCCCCAAAGAAACTATCATAAGGGATGCTCTTTTTGCCTGCTCTACTCCAAGTGCTGAAAGTACAATGATGTCAAAAAAACGAACATTCAAGGGGTATTCTGTCAGAAGAAACTTTGTAACATGGTCTTTCGTTGCTTTGTGTTGTAAAAACTCGTAGAGACGATTATTAGCTGCCGGATGAGACATAACTATATCTTGAAAGTACGAAGCAAATCCTTTTTTATTCCTAGGAACATCTTCAGGGTCAACTTTGATTCTTTGTTCCTCAAAAACCATCCATCTATCCTCAATAGTTCTACGAACAAAACCTAAGAAGGGATTGTGTTGATTTACTGAACCGGGAACATTGGGAAATAAATGAAGATCATAGAGAGTTTTTAGCGATCTATGAACAGCCAATAGGGCTGTTTTATTCTGTTCTTCGAAGGCTAATCGGGTTGACTGTGTAGCTAAATCTAAAACCGGATTAATCCAAGAAGGTATTAGCATAAAAGAACTTTTTGGTCAAGCGTCTGAATTCCACTATCATTTGATCTATTAAAAGACCTCTCACTCATAAGAGGCACTTCGCTCAATTTAGGCAATAGGACATCTTTTAGAGTAGTTACTCCTAAATCTTCACCTGTCATGCTATTTTTCCATGTAGCGTGTATATCCAGATCAACCTCTGAGCAAACTTCCTGTGGTTTTATAGAGTATTCAACACCATCGTTAAGTAAGCTGAATGATTCTGATAAACACAATTTTACAGTAATAGGTTGTTGCTCGGAATAACGGTTTGAATGATCGAAAACAGAGAGTCTAAAAAACAAATCTGAACCTTCTCTTCCACTGTACCTTATAAGATAAGGACCAATTAAAAGTCCCGCTGCTACTTCATATTGCTGAAAACTATAATCCCTGGCGAGATTTTGCTCTAGTTCAGCCATAAACAAGTGTATAATAATTAGTAAGTCTTGAAAAGTAAATAGATCAAATTATTTGATCACCTTGTTTCGATTACCTTGTAAAGCACAATTCCTAAACTGACCATAACATTTAAACTTTTATTTACCCCAAACATGGGCAGCTATATTATTGATATCAACATCCAATCCGCATTCGCATTATGGTATATTCTAAAACTTATGCTAACAAAATCGGATATTGAATGGCTTAAGAAACTTTCTCGATCAAAGAAAGTAAAAATTGTTCCCTATAATCCTAAAGTAAAAGAGGTGTTTGAAAAACAAAGAAAAGAGATTTTGGATATTTTGGGACAGGATATTGAAGTATTACACTTAGGAGCAACTGGTTTTGGTATTTCCGGTCAAGGCGAGATAGATTTAGTTATTCCAGTATCTTTAGATCGTTTCGGTGAATTTATTGAAAAATTCGAAAAGATTTATGGGGATCCAAAAAGCTTCTCTCCTCGTAACCGAGTGAGATTTAATCATAAGCAAGGTGATATAAATATAGAAATAGTCATAGTGAACCGCGATTCTGAAGGGTGGAAAAGAAATGTTGCTTTTGAGAACTACCTTAAAAGTCACCCTGAAGCATTAGGAGAATACAGGAGATTAAAAGAATCTAGCAATGGAATAGGTCTGAAGGAGTACTATCGACGAAAAATGGAATTTATAAATAAAATTTTAGAAAAAGCATTTAAGATATAACTTCTTGCGCCCAAGGAGGATATATTACAAGTTTCTCGGGAGTAAAAGGTACCTCATTAAATACTATTAGCGTGGCTGGGCCCCTAAATCTTAATTGATGTGCAATCTGTGGCGGAAGAGTTACTCTTGTTCCTTCTGAAAGGTGCTGGTGACTTATCTCTTCTCCGGTATTCACATCAGCCAATCTCAGAGTGTCTATTTCTCCTGCCTGAACATAGATTATTTCTATACCTTGCTCCCAATGACCTCCAATCACTGCTTCTTTACCTTCAGGTGGCTGATTTACCATTAAAACTTTTGAGTCTCTAATTGTAATACCAGGTGAGGAAAAAATTTCTACTGCAGTTCTCCTTGCATCTGCATGAGCTATCGGCATTCTATCTATTCTAACTCCGCTTAGTGCAGATTGTCCTTCAGAATCTAATCCCTGTTCTGATCTTACCATACCTAGCATTCTACAAAATAAGAATTACAAACGCAATCGCTATTAGAAAATGCTATATTGCTTTACATGAGGGAAACTTTCGGACCCCATCTTGACCTGAAAGAACTTGAAGAAATATCTCAAGTACATAGGATCACACGAGGATGTTGCCCGGACAGGTCTTTATTCAGATCCCATTATTGTTAATCATCGTGCATTTGTATCTAAATTGAGAGCATCTTTTAGTCCAATTGCTTAATTTTACTGACTACTTTATATAACACTATCCCTAAAGAAACCATCACATTCAAACTCTTGTTGACCCCAAACATGGGGATTTCGACGATACCGTCTGCCATTTTTAGCACTTCTTTAGAGACTCCATGAGTTTCATGGCCTACTACCAGACAGATTGGCAGTTTATAATCAAAAGTGTTATATTGAACACTTTTTGTACTCTGTTCTATGGCGATTACCTGAATGCTTTCCGTCTTCCGTCTTCCGTCTTCCGCTTTGCGGTAGTCGGTAGTCGGTAGTCGATTAGCAAACTGCTGTCTCAACTCCTTTATGGCTTCAACTGCAGATTCTCTGTAACTCCAAGTTACCCATTCCGTGGTATTAATGGAAGCTTTTTTAATCCGGTGGTTAGGCGGGGTTTCCGTTTGCCCGCAAAGATAAATCTTTTTGGCAGCCACCGCATCAGCCAGTCTGAAAATTGAGCCAATATTATATGCATCCAAAACATTATCCAAAATTATGTATATTTCATTGCGTTTTATAGTCTGATGGCTGACAGCTGAAGACTGATAGCTCCTTAGCTCCCTGGCATTTAACTTAATCATTGACAATTAGGACTGACTTAACAAAATCTACTATTTTAATGGCTTGATCTGCTGCGTTTTTTGTTTGATTTTCAGAATATTCTTCAAATTGAGCAACATCAGGATAACGGGAAGAAAGGTAGTACGGGGAAAGTATATTGCAGGCCTCCTCTATCTCACTAAATCTTGGTTCCAAATTAAAACATCTCTGATTAAGAGTTACCAGATCATGAATTTTGGCAACCCGAACTTCTTTTGAAATCAAAAATGCTTTTAAAGCTTTTTCTGCAGATTGTTGTGCGGCAAAACAGGCTCCACGCCAGATTCTTTCCTTCAAGCTGGCCTTTGCCCAAAGCAGATCTTCTTCTGCCTGTTTGAACCAATTTCCGGCTTTATCCATACACTACTCTACCTTTGCTTTCAATCTCCAGGATAAGCGGATTTGATGATTTTGTTTTCTGATACTCAAATGGGGTTAAGACAATCAGATCTATTGGTCTGTCTTTAGGAAGAAGGGATCTGGCTCTGCTGATCCTGTCGTGGAAACTCTCATCAGTATCCGCAATCACTAACAGGTCTACATCGCTGTCTTCGGAAGGCTGACCATAGGCATAAGAACCAAACAGGATAATCTTTTGCGGTTTGTATTTTTTAATAAGCTGGTTTTTGATGAAATTAATTTGAGATTGAATTTGAGTCATAAACAGATTATACCACTTATACCACAAAGCCGCCACCGCATCTGCCAGCCGGAAAATAGACCCGATATTATATGTATCCAAAACATTATCCAGGATTATGTATATTTCATTTCTTTGTATTTTCTGACGACTGACAGCTGAAGGGCATAGTCTGGATCCCCAAACTGCCTTTTTTTAAGCCCCCTCCCCCTGTTCCCTCACCTCCGCCTCAAGAAGAAACTATTCCGGTATCAAAACTGCCCATTGCGGCAGATATCCTCCAAAACCCCATGGTTTATGAATGGTGGGGAGCGGTAGATGGCATTTTGGTGGAAAAGGATAATCAATCTTTTGTACTTGAAAAAGAAGGGAAACGAATTACTATATTCCTAGATTCAACTCCCAATACAACCGGCACCAAATTTTTTCACCAAGATGAAACTAAACTGGGCCCAAAAGCCAAAGATACCAAAATAGAAGATATACTTTTAGGCAGCCGTTTACGCGGTGACATTATTATTTTTACTACTGACAAAAACAAGATCATTGGCAGTTCTTTTATTATCTTAAAGCAATAAAAAAATTTGACAAATATACAGTTTTGTGATAACCTATAAGCTATGTTCAGAAATATAGAAACGGGGGCTGCGGCTGCTATAGCAATGCTTACAATAGGTTGTGGTAAAGTAGAGCCACCAGTAGCTACCCTGCCATTGGTAGCCAGTCCCACGACCGAAGCGACTGCAGTGTCGCCAATCCCTACTCTTGAGCCGCCTCCTGCTACTTCCACTCCTCAACCTCCAGAACCAACTCCTACACCAGCACCTCAAATTAAAATACCCGGAGAACAAGGCCGAACTTATCTATCAGACCTTCGACTGAAAGATACCGGCAGGAATACAGGAAATTTCCTGCTAACTTCTGCACCAGATGGATTAATTGTAGGGTTTTCCACAACTAGATTATGTAATGGACAATCAAGTAGAGAAAGTGGCGCTTTTTTTGCAGATAAAGGTTTGACTGAAAGATCGGTAAAATTTCAAAGACCAAATGCTATTCTTGATGCAGTCATGCCGGCAGGAGACAATAGATTTTTCGGTAATTTCTCTCTTCTTGCAGGTGGAGGCTGTAATGAACAAGATTTTAGTCTTTTAGCAGTACCAACAGAACTATTAGGACAAGCAGGCATAGAAGCAACCTCTTTACAAATTCTTAGAGCCATTGAGTTAAGACCCGGCAGTCCCCGGGAAGCTTTCGAGATATTAATGCGACCATGCAGACAGTGTCTTGCCCAAAAACTAGACCCAGCCAAATAAAAAATCAACAACTCTTTTGAGACTATTGACAGAAATTACCTGTAAATTCCATAATGAAATTACAGGAATGAAATTAATTCTCCTCTTTTTTGCTATTTTAGCGATCTTTTTCTGGTTTTATCCCCCTACGGTTTTCGCGGATCACAGAGGTTGTGATGGTTCTTCTGGCTGGGATCCTTACTGGTGGTGTGGCAGTTCGTGGTACGAAGGCGATTATTGCTGCAGCGGTGGTCAAAAAGGTAACAATGTCTGTAACGATCAAAGACAATGTACGGCTGATGAAAATGGCGATTGCGTAAATGGCCCGTATTGGACAGGATCTGGTTTCTTGCATGCCTGTACCAGATTACCACAATGTGGTATTTGTTCAGCCGGTGATACCCAGACAGAAACCAGATATGATAAAAGCTGTTTGAGTTCTACCTGCTCTGCCTCTGATAATACCTGCGCCAGATATGTAATAAAGCAGGAAAGGTCCAGAACCTGCAACGGCGATTGCGGGGGCTGGGGAGGATGGAGTGACTGGTATAATACAGGGGAAGAATATCCCGAGTGCGCCAATGACGGCTCCTGCGGCAATAAAAACCAGTCCGGTTCTTCCTGTTATGTGGCTCCCGGGTGTAATGAATCCCAATGTTCCGGCTGGACCAATTCCGGAGGCTGCGGGCAAGGAGGCTGCACATCAAGCCAAAAACCCCAAACCAGATCCTGCCCTGGTGAACCAACCTGTTATACCTTCAAATGCAATCCGGACTCATCATGCGGCGGAGGAGGTGGGGGCGGAGGTGGCGGCGGAGGAGGTGGGGGCGGAGGTGGAGGCGGATCCTCCAATTTATACATTGACCCCAATCCGGCTAATCTGGGCAGTACGGTAACTGTCACAGCTACTTCCGATACCGGCTGCACCAATACCGGTATTGCTACCGGAGGAGGTTTTGACACTAAAAAGCCTAACGGACAAGACTGCTGGGTGGGGGTTTTCTCAAGCGGCAATCCCAAAGACGGCAAAAGATACTGGTGGAAATGGGATCAATGCAGGACTACCAACTCCGGCAATTTTAATGCCAGTTTTAATGGCACAGGTTCTGGCTGCTCTGCTTCCCGG
>JACPEZ010000011.1 GCA_016183225.1 Candidatus Daviesbacteria bacterium | reverse complement strand
TTAAACTTAAAGTCTTGGCTGTTTCCACTCCCACTAAAAGTGAACCGATTAATCCCGGTCCATAAGAGACCGCAATAGCGTCAACATCGCGTATCATTGCAGTTTCAATAACCGGAATAATGCTTTTTATCTGTTCCCGGGCAGCTTGCTCCGGAATTATCCCACCATATTTAGCTTGCAACGGCGCGCTTGATGCCACCACATTGGATAAAATAGTTACTCGACCATTTTTCTGTTGTAGAACCGCTGCTCCGGTTTCATCGCATGTAGTTTCAATCCCCAGAATGATCATATATCCCTAACCTTTTGCCTCCAAAGGAGTAGCTTCCCTTTCCTTAAAGGCACTTTCCAGCTCCGGTACTCTTAAAATCTGCTTTCCAAAAGATCCTTCGCGAAAATTTAATTCCAGGATTTTATACAAATATTCCCGGGACACTACGGATGCTGTCAGCAGGTCTTTATACATTGATAATACTCCGTCTATTTCTTTGGGGTTCCTTAGAAAAAAATCCAAATATCTGTGATTAAAACCTGCCACAATGCCGACTTGAGGATGTCTAATGCCTCTTTGCCGCATCTCTTTCCCCAAAAAAAGAAGTTTTTTAGCCCACAAGGCGTTTCGGGCCAGCACCGTTGGTTTTTCCGGGTGAGCTTTATCAGAAAGAGTGGTTTCAATATCTCTCCTTGTTTGAACATCCGCATCTTGTAAATTATGTTTCCCCCCTTCTTTATTTAATAAATAGAGCGCAGAAGGAGCGCTGCCCCAGATGGCTACCCCCAACGCAGCAGTAGCTCCCAAAAACCTCCTACGACCCAGAGTCTTTGGACGTGTGATTCTGGCAGCAGCTAAAGATCCGGCAAATGTTTCAGTTTCAGTTGTTAAGTTGGCAATTTTTTGAAGAATTTCACTGTCTGCTTTGAAAGCAGTATCTCCTAAGTATAGAGGGATAGTTTTTTCACGGCAGTATTTGTAAATTGGCATCCATAAAAACTCCGTGTGGTCTGCTTTACTTTCGGCAATCGCCTGATATAGTGTATCTACGGCAGGATTAAGATAATTCGACACATCTTCCATAAATATCCCGTCAACGGTCTTTGCAAATTCTTTTTCCGGGTCAGGCGGCTTAAGAAGATGTTCTTGCAGGGCATCTTGGGTGTAGCCAATAAAATGAAATGTTTCTTTGCCGGTATTCCAGGCCCAGGTTTCATGTTGGGCCGGGGGTAATCCATAGGGCGCAGCCGCCACACCTGCGGCGCCGATAGCAAATCCTTGTATAAGTCCTCTTCTGGTGAGTTTAACCATATTTAAGATATTTTAACAAAAAATCAGGTGACCCAGTACCAGTTCATGAAAAGCATGGTATAGGCGGAAAGCAGTAAAATAAAAAACACTGTCCCGATTTTTTGCAGGATCTCATTTTCAATTAACCCCAGCAGGATAAAAACAGGGAAAATAACAAGTATGTATCTGGGTAAAGCAATTAAAGTGCCGGAAAAAGCAGGCAAAATTAAAGAAAGCCCCAAAAAAATAGTATAACTTGGTCTTAATTTATGCCAGGAAAACCACAGCCCCGCCAAACCCCCCAGAAAAAAAGCAAGCTCCACCAGCACCCGGGCAGCATTGCCTATTTGAAATATTCCTGCGGAATATAAATAACTGCCAGCACTCAAAACCGGCTCCCAGGGCAGGGTAAAATGTCTGTTCCATCCGCTCTCGTTAGTTAAAAAACCAAAAGGATTTTGAAAAAGAGCTTCTTGATAGAGCAGGTAAAGAGCAAAAGGTATCAGAGCCAATAAAATAATCAGGGTTTTGCGGGGATGTTCGACCAGCAAACTCACCCAGGTTGCTATTCCCACCAGTCTGGTGGCTATGGCAGCGCCGGCAAAAATTGATCCCAATTTAACCCGCCCGGTTCTTAAAAAATAAAAAGAGGCCACTGTCACGGCCAAAAATAAACTTTCCGAATAAACCGCGCCCAAATAAAAAGAAGTGGGGAAAATAAGAAAGAAGTGGGGAAAATAAGGAGGGCAAAAACCGCTCTTTTGGCCACTTTTTCCGGGAAATCCAGCGCGGTCAGTTTAAAAAGAAAAAATAAAGCAACAACTGCGGATACATGGGAAATTAACAAACCTGACCAGTTGGCACCCAAACCAATAAAAGTCAAAACCTTCATTAACAGAGGATAGAGCGGGAAAAAGACTGTTTGCTCGGGTAAATAGCAGTGTTCAACAATGCCCCGGAAATGGCCGCCGTCCCAGTTGGCCCAGCGGAACCAGTAGTCTGTTGTGGCATCGGCAAAAGACAGCTTTTGAGTATAAGGGTCAATCTGGGGAAAGACGGACAGGCCAAAAAAGGCAATAAAAAGTAGGGCTACCCTCCAGCCCAAAAAAAGCATTAAACAATATTTTAAAATGGCAGCATTTTTAGTCACAAGAGGTATGGTACAAGGAATATCATTTCTTATCAACTCCAAGTATGGATTAATACGGGAAGAAAATATGAGTCAGTTTTTCGCTACCTAACTTCTTTGCTCAAAAGAGTAATTCTCTGCTGTCAATACGCTCATTTTTCCCTGTGGTGAGCACTTCGACTCCGTTCAGTGTAAATCCTGCCGAACCATGCTAAAATTGGAGTATAATTTACGGGAAGAAAATATGAGTGATAAAAGACCGGAAACAGACGCACGGATAATTATAGATAGACTTCTTCGTGAAGCCGGTTGGGATATTGAAGAAGACTGGAAAAAAGTTAGTTTACATCTCTCTTGCTAATATCAACAAAATATAGTATAATGTTGACATTACTATGAACAATATCAACTCAGTAAAAATAGGTCGGTATATTGATCAAAAAGAAGGTTATAAAGCCTTTACG
>JACPEZ010000051.1 GCA_016183225.1 Candidatus Daviesbacteria bacterium | reverse complement strand
TTTTTATTGGCAAGCGACACCATTTCTGTGATTTTTTTTAGATCCTTTGGGTGAAGTTTTCCTTTTTTAATATTTATCACCACATCATCCTGCAGGGTATCAAAATAGGCTGATCCAGAGGCCTGAACCTTTTTTTCAAAAATAACCAGCCGGGGATCCAGACCTTCCGTGATACCCGGATAAAAACCATCCTTCCACAATCTTTCCTTAATTTGTTCAAGCCAGGCAAAAAGCAGCGTCAACCATATCTTTTTTACATGTTTTTTGACTTCTTTTTCCAGCTCCGCAGGAATAGGAGTTTTTTCTATTTCCTTTTTAACTAAAGTCAAACTCTGTTCAAAAATTTCCCTTTTGCCAAAGTCATAATGATCCATGACCGTTTTTAAATGAAGATCAGGAGGGCTCACTGCTATACCGGAGGCCACCGGCAAACCAGCTCTGGCCAGTTTTCCCAGTGCTACGTTAAGAGAACCGAATATCAAAGCATCCTCGTCCCTCAAAAATTTAATGGGCAGAATTTCCAGCATATTACTGACTTAATTTAATGGCGTCTCCAGTCTTAATATTTAACTTGGCTACTGTACCGGCGGGAATTTCCAGCAGCTTATCAATTGGTTCTTTAGCTACATAAATGGGAAGATCGGCATCTTTTGACCCCGCCACCGGCGGGGGGACATTTTCCGTAAAATCCACCACTTTCTCACCATTAATCCAGACAAAATCCAGAGGGAAGCTTACCCCTTTCATCCAAAAAGGATATTTGTCCGGCTTTTCAAAAATAAAAAGCATGCCTTCACCCTCTCCCAGAGCGCTTCTGCCGCTTAAACCCTTGCTCCTTTTTTCCCTGGTATCGGCTACTGCCACTTTAATTTTTGACTCATTAATGATAATTTGCGCTTCTTTAACAGGCTGGGGAAGAAAAGGAATAGTGGGTATTTTATTGGTATAGAGGGCCAGCGCGAAAAAAATTAATATCGAGAGCAGGATAAATTGAATTAAAAACTTCTTCATATAACTTAAGTTTAACACATCTTCCAAAGTCCTATGTTTTGCTGTCTGGCCTCTGTTTGCGCTTCCAAAAACCGGGCGGCAAATTTAACATCCGGCGGGATGGTTAAAACTTTGGCAAAACCCGTTCTGATCAAGTAATCATTGACAAAAAGGAGCGAGCTGTCCGGAAGCGGCAGATAAACATACCTAAGCAGCCTGTCGTATTTATCCTTATCGGTTATATCCTTTTCCAGGATTACTCTTTTTCCTTCCACTATGTCCCTGTTTTTATTGTAAGCTTCTTTGCCAAAACACTCCACGCTTTTTCGCGGATCCTTGGTTTCGGGGGTATCAACTCCCAAATATCGAACTCTCGTACCTCCTTCTATTTCTACGGTATCGCCATCGATTGCTTTAGTCACCAAAACACCGGGGCCTTCATTCGGCTCTTGACTGCTCTTTGATCCTAAAAAAAACGCTAAAAGCAGGACAAAAATTAAAAAAGAAACAAGTTTTTTCATTAGTTGGTAAAGACCTGGGTAAACAGTTTGCCGTAAATGCCGCCATCCACCACCCCTATTCCAATTTTACCGTAATCTTCAGATAAAATATTAGCTCTATGTCCCTCCGAGTTCATCAAACCCTGATGAGCCAGATCAAGAGATGGGGCATAAGCCAGATTTTCCCCAATCACCAGAAAATCCACCCCCGCCTCTGCTGCCCGATCTGCCACATTTTTTCCTTCAGGAGAAAAATGGGAAAAATAACCTCTTTTTATCATATCTTCGCTATGAGCTCTGCCTATATCACGCAGTTTGGCATCAAAAATTAAAGCTTTTAAACCTCTTTTAGTTCTTTCCTGATTTACCAAGGAAGTCATAGCCTGTTCTGCTTCCGGATCAATCTTGATTTCATTAGTTTGGAAACCCAGATTAACCCGTTCATTAGTCTTTGGTTTAATAGTCAAAAAGGTTAAAGTATCATTGGCCACCCCGCCGAAAACTTGTTTGACAGGAGCTTCCAGACGGTAGGCATTTTTTAAAATAACGCTGCCAAGTCTGGAACTTTGGACAGCTTTTTTAATAGATGGCTGGACAGGAAAAGTGGCCAAAAGCACCAAAGTCAGGGAAACAAAAATCAGACCCCGCAAAAAAGCCGGTATCACGGATAAAATCCTGGAAAAAGGAATCTTAATAAGGGGAATCCTGGGCAGTATTAATCTAACCAAAGCAAAGAAAATGGCCTCGGAAACAAACCACATCAGAAAAAAACCAAGAACTAAAGATAACCCGTGAGCTATCTGGAATTGGTTTTCTATCAATCGGGCAGGCAGGTTGTAATAACGGAATGATACAAAAAGGGCCAGCAGGAAACTTAAAAAATCCAGCAGTTCCAAAATTAAAGGCCGGCCCAGGGCATCAAGGATAAATATAAAAAGGGCCGCTATAATCACCAAATCCACCCAGTTTAATCCCAAATCCATATGTAATATAATATCAAAGCTGGCCCGCTAGCTCAATGGTAGAGCAGCGCCCTTTTAAGGCGTTGGTTCTCGGTTCGAGTCCGAGGCGGGTCACCGAGCTAAGCTCGGTGAATAGCCAGCTCAGCTGGCTCACCACAATCGAGCTCAGCTCGACACAATGTATTACGTTTATATTCTTTTTTCCGAAGTTGACAAACAACTTTATACTGGTTTTACAGATAATCTTCGCTCACGTTTTAAGGCTCATACTGAAGGATATGTCAAAGCAACAAAACACAGAAGGCCTCTAAAGCTAATTTACTACGAAGCGTATGTTTCAGAATCAGACGCAAGACGCAGAGAAAAATATCTAAAAGGCGGAAATGGACGGGGAGAATTAAAGATACAGCTTAAAGATATACTTACAGAAGTTAGATACAAAAATCTTTAATCTACAACCCGCGCAAGATTCGAACCGAGCTCAGCTCGGCGAACTAATGATTGGATTAATATATCAATCTTCTTCAGTTTTTAAATCAGGATCACCCATATCCTTTTCCCAATCATTCCCATAAAAATATTGCATCACCCCACAACACAAAAGATAAACCGACTCCTGTATTTGTTTTAATTCTTCTTCTGAAGCATTAGGATAGTATTTTTTGACTACATCTAAAGGCAACATTTGTCATCACCACCTTCCTTTTAAAATGCTTTTTGAAAAATTAAGGATTAGAGGTGTTGCATGGACAAAATAAATAGGTGGCTTTTTAGAGACCTATAGTTGCAAAACTACTTCAGTTGTTGTATAATACTTCACAATTATGATTGAAGGTCACGATACCGATTTTATTGAGGAAATATATAGACTTTTTCGCAGTAATAGAGCTGTTATAGTACCTAGTGACCAAGAAGCTCCCGATTCGGGTAGAAATCTTACACCACTTGAAATCTATGATAATGTTGTCGAATTGTTACCTTTAGCAGTCCAGACAGTTCGCAACCGCCCTGAATACAAAGCTTATAGAGAACTAGCGGAGCACAGAACTGCTCAAGCTATTACCCGAGGTGAAAAAGTTGATAGAGTTAGACCTATCTTTAAAGTTGCAGGTCAACCTTATTGTATGACAGATGAGCTTGAATATAACAGCGTAGCAATTGCCCGTTTTAATGTTAATGAGGATGGTAAACCAACTAACATCGCCGAGGAAATGTTAATTTATGGTGGCGTAGAAGGATCTGAAGATCCGTTCGCTCAACAACCTCAACGTATTTCATACTTTGGAGCTAAATTATTTGAACGAATGTCTCAAAATCCCGACTCCTGTTATCCTGTAGATAACACCGATAGAGTTGTTGAGGAAATCAGAGGTTTCTTAGATAGACTTGCAAAAGCATAAAACTTATTTAACTGTTACCTTTCTGGCTTGTTATAAATTCGATAATATCTTCCCTGTAGTATCTTCTTTCACCCACTCCTTTTTTATTGCCTACACGTATGGCTTTTAGTTTACCGGATTTATCCCATCTCCATCTTATCCTAATTAAAGGTAGTTAATAATTGTTATTGTACATGATTTTGCATAAAAAAACAGAAAATCTTCGCAGAAATTGCGAAGTCTGTTTAAGACACTAAGCTGATCGCAGGATAATATTTGTAATTTTCATTACAGTCAACTAATATAACATCTGATATAAAAATTTCACTTTACGAATTTAGAAAGGGGGTGAAAAATATGCAAGATCAAACAAATGCAATGGCACATTTAAGGGAGCACATGACTTATCCGGCCAATAAAGCACAACTGGTGGCTGCATGTAATAACTTGTCGGATTTTTCAGAAGAAGATAAAAAATCTTTTGCAGCAAAGCTTCCGGAAGGAACTTACAATTCAGCCGAGGAAGTAGCAGCAGCCATAGGCTTAAAACCAGCAGCCTAAGGCCAAATCCCACCTACTTCGTTTTTCTCGGGCGAAGACGAGTTTGGCTTGGTGTGCGTTTATCGAAAAATTCGAACTCGTTTCCAATCGCAAAGGTAGGCGGCGGCCTCGCTTTTGCCGCCGCCTTCTACGTTTTGCGTAGCAAAAGGCAAGCTCCGCTTATCCGTTCGGCCTTGCGCCACCGCTAAAGCTATGGCGACACGCGGTCGGCCTCGCTCTAAAAACCGTCGGCTCGAACTTCTTTTTACTTAATCGCCGACTGCTGGTAAATTATGAAAGCCTTTTGCAGCACTCTGCGCGCCCCCGCCCGCGCAGAGAAATTCCGAAGCTCCAGCTTCAAAATCCCTTTCAGTACCGCCAACGGGAGTCGAACCCGTGATTTTCGGGATGAAAGCCCGATGTCCTAGGCCACTAGACGATGGCGGCAAGTCATAAAATTATACCCTAATCTATGTACCCATGCATCTTTAACCAAGGGAAGATGGTGCGTTTGGCAATAATCGACAAATTTTCGGGATCTGATTTGCTGTCAAACCAGCCTATTTCTGCAATTTCAGATGACGGCTTTGGCTCACCTTTTAGACTTCCTTCATACATTTTAAGGCGTAACATGGCCTGCTTACCATGAGCCACATCTTCAAACTCATGCAGGAATTTTACGGATGCAATACTACAACCAATTTCCTCTTTAACCTCTCTTTGCAAACATTCAAGATCCGTCTCCCCTTTTTCAATTTTCCCTCCCAAAGTATAAAAAACCACCGGCTGTTTTTTGGTTCTCACCTGCAATATTTTTTTATCTTTAAAAACCGCCAGGGCTATTTTCTTGATAATTCTCACTCAAGTAGTATATACTGGAGTACATGGCTCAAACAAGCAAAGATCTGCTGGTCCCCATTAATATAGGCATTATTGGTTACGGTTTTGTGGGGCAGGCAGTGGCCAATGGTTTTCAGGTGGCATCCAACGGCAAAGACACCATCCTCTGGTATGACAAATTTAAAGACAGCTCCTCTTTGCAAGAAGTTATCCAAAAAAGTGAGTTTGTGTTTGTCTGTCTGCCTACACCCATGATAGCTGACGAGAGCGGCATTGACCTGTCTATTTTTGAAGAGATGATTCCTCAAATTACCAAGTACACTGACGGAACCGATAAAATAATCATTATTAAATCAACTGTCACTCCCGGTACCACTGTCAAATTTGAAAAACTTTTTCCCAAAAGCCAATTTTGTTTTAGCCCGGAGTTTTTAACCGAAGCCAATTTTTTGGATGATTTTATTAATGCGGATCGAACCGTGATTGGGGCCAATAATGATCTGGTTTTGCGAAGAGTGGCTGTTATTTTTAAACAGCGATTTCCCAAGCCGGAAGTTTTCTTAACTGACCCCACCACAGCCGAAACAGTCAAATATTTTGCCAATGCCTTTTTATCTCTCAAAGTCACTTTTGCCAATTATTTTTATGATTACTGCCAGAAACTGGGGATCAAATATGAAGAGGTTAAAAAAATGGCAGCTCAAGATCACCGGATTGGAGATTTTCATCTGGAAGTTACCACCCAAAGAGGGTTTGGGGGGAAATGTTTCCCCAAAGATTTAGTGGCAATAATGGGGGAGTTTAAAAAAATGGGAGTAACAGTGGATCTTCTGGAAAGTATGTGGAAGTATAATAAAAAAATCCGCCAGGTCCATGACTGGATCGAGATCCCCTTTGCTATATCAAAGAAATCAGCCTAAATGCCTTAAATAGTAAAGTTTAGCTCTTCTTACTTTTTTGGCCTTTTTGCGGACTTCAATTTTAACCAATGATTTACCGTCAAGAGGCCAGGTCCTTTCCACGCCCATTCCTCCTGCTCCCATCCTTCGAACGGTAAAAGTTTTATTGACCCCCCGCCCCCGCAGAGAAATTAATATCCCTTCAAAAGCCTGCACTCTGGTCCGCTCTCCCTCTGTCACCCGGGAGTGCACTCTGACCGTATCGCCGATATGAATTTCGCTTTCGCCCGATTTGGTAGAAATCATGAGCCTTATCTTACCATATTGAAGAATTTTCTGGCAACTAGTTCGTCTTTTTTTATTTGTTCAATCAAAGCTTGATCCGATTTAAATTTTTTGCTGTCCCTGATTTTTTTAATTAATTCCACTCGAATCCATCGATGGTAGAGATCACCGGAGAAATCCAGAATATAAGTTTCAGCCTGTTCTCCTATGAAGGTTAGGGAAGGATAAAAAATGCCGGCTACTTTTGTTCTGGAAAGATATATTCCTTGAGGAAAAAAAGTTCTGATGGTAATATTTGCCGTGGGGAAACCTAAAATTTTCCCTCTCTGCTCTCCCTTTTTAACCCTGCCCCGTATTTCCCTCATGCTACAACCTTCTAAATGAATCTTCTCCTAAAAGGTTCTTTATTTCCTGCTCCAAACTTAAATCCGGGCTGATGGAAAAAGGTAAATTCATTTTTTTAAGTCCGCCTTTGGCGGACAATAGCAGAGCAACAGGGACCGGACCCGGAAACCCTCTAAGCTTGCGATTGATTATTTGCAAGGTAGCCACATCCGCTCCTGCCGGCACATAAATTTCAATCTCGTCTCGCTCCTCAAAAGGATCAATTTTACTGACAATTAAAGACAGGTTCTCTTCTTTTTTATCAATCCTGCCCGAAACCAGCACCACCTCATCCCTTATCAAAACCGCCTTATTTTCCTCAAACACTTTGGGGAAAACAACCACCTCTATTTCTGTTGTCCCGTCCGAGATTTTGATAAAAGCCATTTCGGAGGCGGTTTTTCTGGTCAAGACTTTTTTTACTCCCGTAATGACCCCGCCCGTTACCACCTCTGACCCAATATGGTCATCCGATAAATCCGACAATCTTAGGGATACATAATTTACAAGCTTTTGCAGTTTAGCAAGATAGGGCGGCTCGTGAAGATAAAATCCCAGCAGTTCCTTTTCAAAAGCCAGCAGCTGCTCCAGAGGCATTTCCGCAACTTGCGGCAATTTTATTCCCGAAGTTACTTCCTCCTCTTCGTCCGAAAACAAAGACACCTGACCGGACAGTTTGGTTCTGGCTTTTTTGTGAGATTGTTCAAGGACCTGATCCAAAATCAAAAGCTGGGCCGCTCGAAAACCCAAGCTGTCTAGGGCTCCTGCTTTGATCAAACTCTCTAAAGTTTTTTTATTAACTAACCTGGTATCAACTTTTGATGCCAAATCTTTCAAACTGGTAAATTTCCTTTTTTCTCTAGCTTTTAGGATAGATAAAATGGCTCCTTCTCCTACGTTCTTGACCGCTCCCAACCCGAATCGTATACCCTGTTTGCCTTTTTTACCAACATCGGTTAATTGTCTCTCCATCTCCTCTTTAGACAATCCCTTTAACTCTTCCAGACTAAAACCTATTCCCGAATAATTGATGTCCGGAGGTAAAACCACAATGCCCAGTCTTTTGCACTCTTCAATGGCTGATGCAATTTTGTCCGTATTATCCGATTCGGACGACATCAGCGCCGCCATAAACTCCACAGTGAAATTAGCCTTCATATAGGCAGTCTGATAGGAAATCACTGCATAAGATGCGGCATGGGCCTTGTTAAAGCCATATGCCGCAAACGGAGCAATCAAAGCAAAAAGCTGCTCTGCTTTTTCTCTGCGCATACCTTTCTTAATGCATCCTTCCACAAATTTACCCTTTTGTCTGGCCATCTCGCCGGGGATTTTTTTACCCATGGCTTTTCTAAATTTATCCGCCTCTTCCCAGGAATATCCGGCCAGGTGAATAACCGTTAACAGCACATCATCCTGATAAACCAGCAGGCCCAGCGACTGTTCGGTAAAATCCTTCATTCTGGAATCAAAAAATTCAATTTTTTTGGGGTTGTGCTTTCTGGCAATGTATTCGGGAATAACACTGATCGGGCCGGGCCTGTAGAGAGCCACCATGGCCTGAATATCAAATATGGTGGTGGGTTTAAGTTCCGTTACATACTTAGTCATGCCGGAACCCTCCAGCTGGAATATACCCATGGTTTCGCCTTTAGCCAGCAGTTCAAAAGTTTTTTTATCATTTAAAGGCACATTGTTTAAATCAACTTCTATATTGCGGTTTTCTTTAACGTATTCAACAGCCCGGCCTAAAATAGACAAATTTCTGATGCCTAAAAAGTCCATTTTGACAAGTCCCGCATCCTCAACCGCAAACATGTCATATTGAGTCACCAGTTTTTCTCCGTTTGACTCTTTTTGCAAAGGAGTAAAGCGGGTAATATCCTCCGGCGCAATCACAATTCCTGCCGCATGAACCGAAGCGTGCCGGACAGTTCCTTCAATTTTAACAGCCAAATCCAGCAGTTCCCTGATTTGGGGATTATCGCGGTACATCACCAGCAGTTCCGGGACTTCCTTAACAGCCTCTGCCAGGGGTTTGTGAAAACCCTGATGAGGCGGTGGCACCAGTTTGGCAATTCTGTCCACATCCCCGTAGGGCATGCCCATTACTCTTCCCACATCCCTGATGGCGGCCCGGCCCATCATGGTGCCAAAAGTGACTATGTGAGCTACCCTATTTTCTCCGTACTTTTTAGTCACATATTCAATCACCTCATCTCTTCTGTCGTCGGCAATATCCGCATCAATATCCGGCAGGGTCGGCCGTTCCGCTGTCAGAAATCTTTCAAAGGGCAGCAAATAATCCAGGGGGTTTAAATTGGTTACCCCCAAAACAAATAACACCAAAGATCCGGCAGCCGAACCCCGGGTATTGGTAATGATGCCCCGCTGGTGAGCCCAATCCATAAAATCCCAAAACACCAGAAAATAGTCCGCATACTTTTTCTTTTCTATTACTCCCAGCTCATACTCCAACCTTTCCTTGATTTTATCTGTCATCTCAAGTTTTTCCTGGGCTTTTTGATATGTAAGCTCCCTTAAAAATTCCATGGAGGAACTTTTTTTGGGCGCCTCAAATACCGGAAACCGGGCTACTCCCAGAGGGATCTCCAAATCTATGGAGTCGGCTATTTTGACAGTTTGCTCCACGGCTTGGGGTAAATCCCCAAAGGCTTCCATCATTTCTTCCGGAGATTTAACATAATAATCAGGAGTATCAATCATGCGAAGTCTATCGGTTTCTGTCAGGAATTTCCCGGTCTGGATGCAAAGCAGGGCGTCCTGGGCCCGGGCATCTTCTTTTTGAATATAGTGAAAATCATTGGTCGCCACCATGGGGATACCCAGCTTGGGAGATAACTGCTTGACAGCTTCTCGCGTAAGCTTTTGAATTCCGGCGATTTCCTGCAAATCTTTTTTTACTTTTTCATCGCCGGCCGTCTCCAGAGACTGTTCATAAGGGTGAGACTGCAGCTCCAGATAAAAATTGCCTTCCCCGAAAATCTGTAAATATTCCCGGGCCACTTTGGTGGCTTTTTCCAGATCGTTGTCAAGGCTCCTGATAAATTCTCCGCCCGGACAGCCGGACAGGGCAATAAGTCCTTCGTGAAACTCCCGCAATAATTTTTTATCAACTCTTGGCCGGTAATAATAACCCTCAACCTGGGCAATGGTAATCAGCTTCATTAAATTTAAATAACCCTGGTAATTTTTAGCCAGAACTGTTAAATGATAAGGTTCGGAGTCCAGTTTTCCCTCTTTATCTTTATGTGATCTTTTGGCCACATACATTTCCGCCCCGATAATAGGTTTGATGCCCGCCTCTTGACACGCTTTGTAAAACTCAATTGCCCCGTACATGGCCCCGTGATCGGTGACGGCCACAGCTTCCATTCCCAAAGACTTAACGGTTTTAACAAGTTGCGGAATTTTGGACAGCCCGTCTAAAAGAGAATATTCAGTGTGGCCATGAAGATGAACAAAT
>JACPEZ010000002.1 GCA_016183225.1 Candidatus Daviesbacteria bacterium | reverse complement strand
AGAATGGACCATCCCGCCCGGAGGCAGTTTAACCCGCGGTTTGATCGAGGTCAACGGGCTGGCCAGGTACTTAAATGATGAGGGTAAACTGGACAAAGAACTGTTGTATAAAGACCTTCGCTGTCTGATTGCCCAGCCGGAAAATCTGCAAGGACTGGAGAAATCTGATCCAAAAGTGGCAGAGCTGTTGCAGAATTTAACCGGTGGGGAATCAAGAGCTTTGCTGGGGCCGCTCACTTCCGATATGCTGTCTGAAGCTTTAGCCAAACTTAATACCAGTGATCCTGCCCGCCAGCATCTGTCTGACCAGCTGGTGATTGTCCAGCCCGGCCAAACTATTCAGGTGCCTCAATTCAGCTTCCCGGGGGAGTAAATTTAAGCTAGATTTAGTTTCAGAGGAGAGGGTGAGAGGTGATTTGTCTGTATGCAGGAAACTACCCATTCTACCAATGATTGAGCCGCAGCATCCCGCTCTTCACCATTCCCAAACCGGGAAAATGGAGGGACATGTATTTGTAACTCGGAGTTCGCAGGTAAAGAAACTTTAACATCCGGTAATGATATCCACTCAAGACCCTGTTTCGATACATAAAAGGAAATCCCTGTTAAACTCACTATAAAAGCTTTTTGGGCTGTGGACGCCATTTGAGTAATGGATAATTCGGCTTTATCTGCTATGGTTCTGTTTCTTGTAGCATTTTTTGGATCTGCAGGTTCTGGTAAAAGGTCATATATCGCGTTCAAATGATCATAAGGAGAAAGTTTTTCATGCATGGTTGATTTTTACATCATGCGGTTACTATTTGTCAAGTTTGAGCAGACTCCAGCAGAATGTATGCAATTTGATTAAGAGGGGATTTATTGATATAATTCATGGCTATGAGAGTAGAAAATCCCGTAGGGAGTCGCATGTATGATCGTTTACTTGCTGGTGGATTCGAATTTCCGCCGCATAGAAATAGAGAGCGTGCTAGGATAGAGTCACAAGAGCTAATGGGACTTTTAAGAAGGGCTCAAGTATTTGACATCCAAAATGTTGCAGAATATTACTATTCTTATCTAGGGGAAGATGATATAAGAACTTGGAGAATAACAGATTTTCCCAATGCAGCTCCTCCATTTGAAGCCTGCTTTATGGAATTTAGGGTACCCAGACACCCTGCTTTTGTCCGTGCCTCTGGTGGTGACCCCGCTTATGCCGTAGGTGTTCTAAGCAAAGCAATAGTTCGTTCAGATCCAAATTTTCCGGAGTTGAGAGGAGAAGATAGGGTTGCGAAAGAACTAAGAGATAACGCCAGGTGGTTGGTCACTAATGCATTATTCTTGGAATGGCGAAAATGGCAAAAACCAGAGGCATTCTTAACATATGCGTTTGCTGTTAAGAATAACGGAGAACTTTTTATAGAACACGAGGGACGCTGGGCAGCAGGTCTCTTGTATGAGGATTATTTGGATTACTACCCGGATAGACAATCAGAAATTGATAAGGAAGAGACATCTAAATTATTTTTTCTCTCAACGCCATATTTTTTTCCTACACTTTTAGCATTGAGTTTTTTGCACTGTAAGGGGGTTACGGTCGAACAAAATCCTCCGGTTCCTAGATTGTCGCGAACATTTCAAAAAAGACATGGGAACTCACTGGTAAGTTTTCATACTCTCCATATAGAACCTATGAAGAAGATTATTGAGACTCAAGGACAGGTTAAAAATCTTGGATTAAAAAGAGCCTTACATATTGTAAGAGGACATTTTGCCGATTATACGGAGAGCGGATTATTTGGTAGACATCACGGGCTTTATTGGTTTCCTCAACATATGAGAGGTGTTTCAGAAGAAGGATTATCACTCAAAGATTATCATTTTAGGCCAGTCAAGCAAGATGATTCTTCTTCCGCCTTGAAGTAGTGCTGGCTTATACGGTTGCAGTGTTCACCAGTATCGCTAGTTGAGCGTGGCAGGCCTTGGTAAACTGTGTTGGAAATTATTATAGGGGAAATGCTGAGTATTATCAAAAAGATAATTGGATTTAAAATTAATCTTCAATAAACCCCGCAACATTCAAAACAAAGTTCTTATGGCTGAGGTTGTGGTGATCCCAGAGGAGCTCTTTCTATAATTAACACATTATTTTCATCATGACCTAAATTACGATCAGAAACGGTGGTTATTTCACTCCTGATTAATTGATTAACAGGTATAAACCGAGCATTGGAAAACAAAGGATCTGCCACTTGCACTTCTAAGTCCTCGCTTCCTTTACGAATGTGAAATCCAGGAGGAATAAGTACTTCATGAGATCCATTAACAGGTGTCATCACAGCTGCTCCCGAATATGCTGCGCTCAGCATTTCAGCCACCGAGTTACTTCTTCGCAGCTTTGCATCAGGAGCAATTCTATTAAAAACCGATACCAGGTGTTGGACTTTAAGCCCTTTGGGAAATCTACGGGCAAAGGTAGGACCATCAGCACTCCAAACAATACTGATAGCATCTATAATTGCTTCTTCTGTATGTAACCGGGAATTATACAGTTCGAGAAAACATAGCGCATTGATGGCTGAAGCAATTTGGCAGGTTTTCATTCCATAAGTATCCTTTTGTAGAAACCATGAGTAAGGAGTAAGTGAAGTTAACTGTTCTGAACTGTGATTTTGAAAAAAAATCTCTACCTGGGTCTGTTCTTGTAAAACTCGTTCTGTTAACCATCTTAAATAGGCTTTTTCTTCTTGAGGTGACCTCTCAATATTTGCACCAGGAAGCCCTGTAGCCCATCTGGCTGTTTCTGTCAGAGCTTCAACTGAATACCGACTCATAGGAGCTGAATTATACTACTAACCTCTATTATCTTCATTTATTAGTTAGAACCTAAATTAGATTGTTTTAGTAATCTCAACGATCAGGTTTTAGATTTTATCTATTTTGCAGGCGTGCCAGGACTTGAACCTGGAACCGCTGGTTTTGGAGACCAGTGCTCTACCAGTTGAGCTACACGCCTAGATATAATGTATTATATAACAAGAATGGATATTATTCCCGAGTTAAATAATAAACAGTTGGATAGATTATCTGAATTTCTATCTAACTTTTCGCTTCTTATAATCACTAGCAGAAAACCCTGCCATTTTATGGCGGGGTTGAATGCTAAAGTGATTACAGTCTTCCGCGGAAAGCTTGATGGAGTAGTAAGGTTGGGTTTTCTGCAGTTTCTTGTAAACTTTTAAAGAAAACCGCGGACTTTCAGTCCGCGGAAGTTTATAGTCGCAACACTAGTATTACCAAATGTCTTTGGTGGAAGTAAACCAAATATAAATGATTTGATGTCTGGAACGGCGTTGACAATGTTACTGTTATCAATTAGTATGATAACTAAAAACCTCCGAGGGCTAAAAGCCCTCGGGATCTTTTATCCTTTCATCTTTGCTTTTTGATGTATTCCGATACCACTTTGTCATCGATTTCTCCCACAGACTTAACTAGATATCCATCTGCCCAGAATGTCGATCCCCAATATATTTCATCAAGTTCTGGAAACATTTCCCTGATTTTGTTTGATGTACCACCTTTGACATATTTCATCACCTCTGATGGAGAGTATTTAGGCTGTACACCAATGTAGAGATGTACATGATCCTCTCTCACTGCCAGCTCAAACACTTCCCATCCATGAATCTGTGCACAAAACCTAATCATTCCTGCAATCCTTGAGGCAATAGTACCCTTGAGTACCCTTTTTCGATACTTTGGTACAAAGACAAAGTGGTATCTTAGGTCATACTTTGCCTGGGCTGACGACTTCAAGCCTTTCATGCTTGAAGTCTAACATACCCCGACCAAGGCTTTACAGCCGAGGGTTAAATAACCCTCGGATAGTCGCTTAAATACATATTATAAGGAAGAAACGATGAGTGATTTACAGGCATTTTATCTAATTGTGGCAATTGGAGTGTTGGCTATTTCAATTTTGGTAGCTCCAACTCTTTGGAAGCGTTCTTCGAGAAGTAAAAAATAATCTACTAATCCAACTTTGTAGTTTCTGTGTGTTCGGTATGTTTTTTGCAATGTTTACAGAATTTACTCAAAGTCAGCTTTTCTTTGGTATTGATAACATTTTTAGTACTGGTGTAATTTCTGTTTTTGCAAACAGAGCAAGTTAGTCCTATTAAAATTCTATTTCCTTTTTTGGCCAATCGGAGTCCGCCTCCTTGCGGACGAGATCGCTTGCGAAAATGGTCCGGCGGAGCATTTTCGACAAGGGCAAGAAAGATTATATCACACATGAGCGGGCGATGGGGATTGGTATTGACGGAATGTGTTATCTAAAGTAATCTGGAATTAATGCCTATAAAATCTCAATCAGGATTTGCGCCTATCATAATAGTCATCCTTTTGGCGATTATTGTGGGATCATCAGTCTTAGTAACAAAAAATATCCCTTTTAATCAATCTAAACCAGCTCCGAAAGTAGAACAACAAAGCACCGGCAGTGCCCAAGTAAGGATAAGCCCTAGTCCCAGCCTTACCCCTACCAAAAAACCTACTCCCACTCCAACGCCAACTAAAGCTCCGGAAAGTACGCCTTCCAATCCTGCTAATACGCCGACACCCGCGATTACTCCTGTTTTATCCAGCTCTCCTTCACCAACCCCGTCTCCTACGCCCGCACCAACCCCGACTGCTGCACCAACCCCAACAACAACCTCAACTACCAATAACGGTATTACTGTAACTACATCCTGCAATGGTAATACTCCCCAAGTATCGGTATTTGGAGATTTACCGTATCCCAGTGACCGCAACAATGGTTTATGGAGCACTTTAGTAGATAGCCAGACCGGTCAAACTATGATTTATGAATATAACGGTAATTTCGGCCCTCCCACTATTCACATTGCTGCTAATTTTCCACCCACAGGGTCAATTAGAGGCAGCAGTTTTTCAGTAGCAGGAGATGGCAGAACATATCAGGTAAAAGTTTACGCTGCTCCGTTTACCAGCGATACGCCAAATCTTAGTAATTTAGTAGCTCAAACCAGTTTCAGTAAGACCTGCCCCTAGGGTATTGACAAAGCAGTATAGTTTATGCTATAGTACTGCGATGTTGAAATTTCAATCGTATTTAGGGACAGTTTTGATTGCTACTGTTGCAATGGGGATGCTAATCTCTGCAAACTTTTTTCCGGCTTTTGCTGCCGCTCCCCGCACCACAAGCCAATATACTTCAACAACTCAAGGCACAACAGTCATTCCCTATATGACCCTCTCAAATAACTATAATTTGCTTGTTATAGATATGCAGAGGGATAATTTTAATAATGTGGAGTATATTCACTATAACTTAAATTACAATACAACCGATCCCGGGACACAAAGAGGAGCTGAAGGCACTATTTATCCCTGGCTGCCAAATGTGAAAGCACAACTGTTGTACTGGCAGGGGAAACCATTTTTCAGACAATACATTCCTTTAGGAACTTGTTCTCAAGGAGTATGCAAATATGATGCCAACCCAACCTCTTTCAAAGTGACGGTTTATACTAAATATTTTGGCAAAGCTGCTACTGATGCTACAGTTGTAACTGTTAACCGCTAATACTTCTTGGGATCAAAGTAGATGTTTTGAAATCGACCTTCGTTATTAGTTGTGTCTGAAGAATTGGACTCTGTGAATTGAAAAGTATCCTTGATCGTTTGGGCAGCATTATTTAACATTGCCAGTTGTGATTGATCTGCTCCCTCCGGCTCCGTATTAACATTTACAATACTATTAGTGACACTAAGAATGATCCTACCAGGGCCTTGTTTTGGAGTAAATTCAACACCATCTTGAGTATACAATACATTAAAATTGATAGGGTATTTTACTGTGTAACCTGCATCTTTATTTTCTAAACTTGCCAAATCCCGGTAGGTTTGTTCTCTGGTCTGATTGCTTTGGGTGGAATTCTTAAGGAAAATCATTATCCCGGAAGTAATTATGATTACGAGTATTAAACTAAGCGTTATTGTTAACAGGTTTATCTTTTTCATTGGAGCCGAAGACGGGAATCGGACCCGTGACCCCGTTCTTACCAAGAACGTGCTCTACCACTGAGCCACTTCGGCACTTAACAACAACTACCTTGATCGGACGTGCTCTTCCTGGTCCGCCACTGGCGGACCGTTCGCACTTCGTGCAGAACCCACTGAGCCACTTCGGCTAATATGAGCCTCCTAACAGAATTGAACTGTTGTCGACGGTTTACAAAACCGCTGCTTTGCCACTAAGCTAAGGAGGCAAAATTTATGGTAAACACATTTTAGCACAAATGGAATTTGCAGATCTATGATCTGTTGTTAGAGGTATTTCGAAAAAAATAATTTCTCCCTACTATAGTCGTCAGCCAAATTTTCTCCTCAGGAAACCTAAGGTGGGTGTTCTGTGGTGTACCGTTATGGTGCGCCAACTTTAAACTCCCGTAAAGTATCAAATCAGTGAAGAAAAATATATGGCTTTAAACGTGCTAAGTAGGGATTTTTCAATCCCTGCGATCCGCCTATGGCGGATCTAAGGGCAGGTCTTTTAGGCCATCTACAAAATGTCCTTTTAGACTAAATTAACATTATCACCTCTGTATATTCTTGTCAAGGGGGTAAATGCTTGACAAAATAATATGTGTATGTTAATGTGTATGTGTATGTTAAACAGAAGGGTTGATATCCTTTTTGACAAGGATTTGTGGAAGAAAGCAGCTAATTTTTCCAAAGCCCAAAAAATTTCCGCAGGAGAGCTTATCAGAAGGGCGGTCAAAACATATCTGGATGGTCAAAAAGCAGTTCAGCCGCCAAAACAAACCCCTTTTAACAGACTGTTCAAGCCCCGGGGTTAAAATATGAAAAAGCCTCCTCTTTTTTTCATTTACCTCACCATTTTTGTCAATATCATCGGCTTTGGCATGGTTTTTCCGCTGCTTCCTTTTTATGCCCGCCATTTTCAAGCCTCGGAATTTACAGTGGGGCTTTTGGCCGCCAGTTTTGCAATTGCCCAGTTCATTCTATCTCCTGTTTGGGGAAGATTATCCGATCGGGTTGGGAGAAAACCAATTATGGCTGTGGCACTTTTGGGTTTGAGCTTATCTTTTTTGCTTTTTGGCCTGGCCAATAATTTATTTTGGCTTTTTGTGGGCAGGATTTTGCAGGGGGTTTTCTCGGCAGCTTCCATATCTGTAGCCCAGGCTTATGTCGGGGATGTGACCAGCAAGGAAGAGCGGATTAAAGGCATGGGAAATTTGGGCGCCTCTTTGGCAGCCGGGTTTATTTTCGGTCTGGGGCTTGGAGGAGTGCTGTCAACCGTTAGTTTATCCTTCCCCTTTTTTGTGGCTGCCGTCCTGGCAGCTGCCAACTTTATTTTTGTCATGGCCTTTTTACCCGAATCTTTAAGTAAAAAAGCAGAAAAATTGATGATCAAAGAAGGGCTTTTTAATATCAAACACATGTATCAGGGTTTAAAAGGGGAGTTGGGGTCGTTTTTTATTCTCACTTTTCTTTGGTCTTTTGCCCTGACCAATAACGAGGTGGCCATGCCGCTTTTTGCCGAGGAACGTTTAGCTCTGTCTGCTTCCACCATCGGCTACTTTTTTTCGCTGATGGGCTTGCTGTCGGCTTTTATGCAGTCGGTTTTGATCTATAAAATTACCCGTTTCCTGGGAGAGCATAAAACTGCTGTTTTGGGCATAGCTATTTTGGCTGTGGGGTTATTTTTGATCCCTTTTGCCAAACTGCCGGTATTTTTGTTATTTTTCAAACTGCCGGTATTTTTGTTATTTTTTATGATTGTGATGGCTGTCGGATCTTCCATGACCCGGCCTACTCTGGCTTCTCTCGTCTCGAAGGAAACTAAAGAGGGTCAGGGAACCACCATGGGGATTTTTGCTTCATTTGAAAGTCTGGGCAGGGTGTTCGGGCCCCTTTTGGGAGGCTGGCTTTTTTCTAACTTTGGCTTTCATTCACCCTTTACCGTTTCTGCCATCCTGATCTTTATCACTTTGGTCTTTGTCGTGCAAATCAGGGGCTTTTTCAAGGATTAAAAGCCACCCAGTAAGGCCGATGTAAGTATTCTCGCAACTTCAAAGACAATCCCCAGCATGCCTGTAAAAAGAAACAGTAATAAAATTAAAAATCCGTAGGGTTCGATTTTTTGATACTGCTTGGCCAAGTGAAGTGGAAGTTGGGAAAGCAACACTTTTGATCCGTCCAGGGGAGGGATGGGCAGTAGATTAAAAATTCCCAAGACCAGGTTGATCAGGATGGTGAAACGAAGCAAAGCCCCAAGCAGAGCCGGAAAAGTTTGAGGCAGAGCATTTAAGAAATGGTAAATTAAAGCTGCCGCAATAGCCAGACTAAAATTGGCCACAATCCCGGCAGCAGACACAGTAAGTTCGCCTTTTCGCAAATTGGAAAAATTTAAGGGGTTAACCGGCACGGGTTTGGCCCAGCCAAATAAAATAGGAGAGCCTGTAAAAATTAACAGAGCGGGAAGTAAAATAGTGCCAAAAAGATCAATGTGGGGAATAGGGTTTAAGGTTAAGCGTCCTGCCCGTTCAGCCGTTCTATCCCCAAATTTTCGGGCCACCAAGCCATGCATGACCTCATGGACTATGACGGAAAAAAGCAAAATAATTATAGATAAAGCTAGAAATTCAGGATTCATAATTGCAAATTCGAAATCCGAATATCGAAATTCGAAACAAATTCTAATTTTGAAAATTCGAATTTCAAAAATTGTTTCGTGCTTCGGATTTCGTGCTTCGTATTTGTGAGCTTGAGTTTCAAGATCACTTTATGATATATTACCACATATGACAATATGTTCAAGGTGCGGCAAGGGTAAAAATATTCAGGCTTTTTCCCGGCATAAAAAAGGTTCATCAGGGGCCGGCGGGGTGTGGGCTTTGCGCGCCCCCATTCACAAAAGGACACAAAAACCCAATTTGCATATTTATCTGGGCCAAAAATATTGTACCAAATGTTTAAGAATGGTAAAAAAACCTTGGGTTCCTGTAGCAGTTGCTGTTTCCTAAAATGAGCGAAGTACCAAATCCAGTTCTTGTTGAACGATATATTAACTTAGTGCGCGGAGTTTTTGAGTTGTTTCCTGACGAGCAATTCAGGAGGAGAGTGGCAAGAGGTATGCTAGGCTTTAATGTAGTTCACCGCAGATTAAACCCGGCTTTTGTACCTGTGGAAGTGCCATCCATAGAAATTATTGATCAGGTATTTGCGGAGAGAAGACCTTTAAGGGAAGCATTGGATAGGCTGGCCGGTCAGCCGGATCGTGCAGAAGATCTGGTTGCCATTGTAAATACATGGTTGGATAGCAGTGAGCTTACTGATCGCGAAAGAGAAGTGGTCGATCTAAGTTTTGGACTTGATCCAATAGCTGAACCTGTAAAACTGACAGCAATAGGAAACCAATTCGGTGTCAAAAGGCCAACCATTTATCAAAACCTTTCCAAAGCAAAGATAAAATTAAGAAGGGAAGATCATGCCAAACCAGTGCTTGATTTTCTACAAAGTTAAAAAGATTTAATGGGAAAATTGGGGTAGCCATTTAGGAAATCTTTTACTTTGGCACCAGCCGCCTGACAGATTTGATTTTGTCCAGGCCTTTATCAAAAGAATAAATTCCTTCCAGCTCATTTTGTTCACCATAGGCGGCCAGATATGCGTCAATATAAGAAATGTTAAAATTCCGGTAAAAATACAGTGCTCTTATTAATAATTCTTTGTTCGAATAAATGGAGTTTAAATTTAGAAGTTGATAAATTTTATCGGCTATTTCCTCTCTGGTCAGTTGATAGAGAGAGTTTAATACCCAAATGACTTCTGCCAGCACCACATCTGTCATAAGGAGCATTTCGTCTCTGTTTTCTAAGATTTTTTTAGCAGCTGGTGATTGTTCGGGATGATCTTTAAGAAGAAATCTTAATATAACATTAGCATCAAGGAGCTTCATTTGATGTGTGGCCAATACTTTTTAGGTAAAGTCTTTAAGTATTCCTCCGCCAACATTTTACCTATAGCCTCATCGGCCTTTTTATCACTATATTTAACCTTAACCTTTGGTTTTAAAGAACCGTACAGCTCTTCAATTAATTTCTGCTGATTTTGAAGCAGAATATCTTCACCTCTTTTTTCAAAAGTGACGACTTGACCGGGTTTTAAACCCAAAAATTGTCTGATAGGAACAGGTATAGTGGCTTGGCCCTTTTGAGTAAGACTGGAGTGGTAAAACATAGTAATACCACTATACCATAGGTATTACTTTTTGTCAAGGGTAATACTTTTTATTTTCGGACAGATTCTTTAAACGTTGAGGAAAAATTTCATACAATCTGTCCAAAAATCCTAATCTTCCCATAGATCTTTGCACAGCAGGTGAGTGGGGAAGCGCCCGAAGCATATAACCTACTGCTTTATCGGCAGATGGTGTCCACCAGGTAAATATGTTGAAATTTTGACCTGTCAAAACATCTGCAATAACTCCAAGTGATACACCTGTTAATAATCTTTTAAAACCGTATTCGTCTGATTCAGCCAGATCCCGGCCCAAAAATTCTTCAGCTCTTGAATAAACTGCTGTCTGCCGTTCATATTCCCTTACATATTCATCTGGAAGCCTAAGCTCTTTCATATTTTTAGGGGAAAATCAGGGTAGCCGTTGAGGAAGTCTTTCCATGAAAGAATTTTTTTCCCTTCCATTTGGATCATGTTATCTGGATAGATTTTGACAATTTTACCGTTCCAGCGTGTCCAGACTCCCGGCCAGGGATAATAGGCTCTGATCATGCGATCTAATTGTTTCGGTGGTTTATCAATGTTAAAAAAACCGGATTTTCTGGTGAGGAGAGGACAATAAGTGGCTTGTTTTGGATTTTGGGGTCTTAATGTTATTTTGCCTGTGACAAAATCAGGGATAATTTTGACTAAAAGCTCTGCTCCAAGTTGAAACAATTTATTGATCAATTCCTGCATATTTTCCTTTCCTGTCAAGCTAATCTTTCTTGTGGCGACTATTGGCCCGTGGTCCATTTGCCGATCCATTTTAATAATAGTCACGCCTGTTTCTTTTTCGCCATTTAATATGGTAGCAGGAACCGGCGAAGCCCCTCTGTATTTTGGAAGTAGCGAAGGATGAACATTTAGAGCTCCCTTCCTGGGGATATCCAGGATGGATTTTGGGATGATTTTCCCGTAGGATGCTACCACCATCAGATCACATGTGAAATTTTCATCCAGCTCATCCAGAGTTAAAACTAACCCTTTAAAATAATTGGCCACCGCACCCTCTGGAGCAGCTACCACTGCTTTAACATCAAAATGATCTTCCAAAGCTGTAAGAACATGGATGGACCAGGGATCAGAACCAAAAAAGACTATCTCTATATTATGTCTCGGCATTTTATAGAGATATTTTTTAATATTTTCCTCTGTAATGGGAAAGATGGGGGCAGAGGTGGGAATAATTTGCGGGTGTTGTAATGTTTTCATAAAGCGATCTCCTCAAAAGTATCTGTGCCTGTTTTGTCTTTGCCTGTGAATTTGTAGAATTTGCCTTTTTGTTCCAGCACTCTTTGGGTAAATAAAATCCCGTTTAGATGATCCACTTCATGCTGAAAAATCCAGGCCGGAATGCCTTTTAAAGTTTTGATGAAATTTTGGCCTGCGCTGTCCTGGTAAGAAACTTTGATTGAAGAGTGTCTTTTAACCTCACCCCAAACAGTGGGAACTGATAGACAGCCCTCAAAATAAATCCTGGTAGCTTTGGAGTAAAAAAGAATTTGAGGGTTGATAATGGCCATAAATTCTTGCCCGTAATTTTTCCATCTGTTGCTTCTTTGGGAAGGTTTGGAGGGGCCCCGCCTCGCCGAAGACGACGAGTCGAGGCGGGCCACAAAAAAGCTCTCATTTAATCCTACCTGGGTTGAAGCCAATCCCACCCCTTCAGGATCTTTAAAAGTTTTGGTCAGTTTGATCATGTCTTTTAAGGTTTGCAAAAGAGCGGGAGCAATCTTTTTAACCGGCCTGGTTTTAACCCGCAATTTTTGATCAGGAGCTTTAACAACATCCATGAGGCTATTTTAACAGAAACTTAAGTTTTACGCAGTTCTTGTAATTTCCACATAAAAACTTTGGCTTTATTTTTGGCTCCATAATAACCTTTGGTAAAGTTTAAGGCTTCTTCTAAAATTTTTCTGGGCAACTCTTTAGCCAGTTTAATGTAAAGCGAGTAATGTTTGGTATCATCTAAACTTTCAGCCAGATAGACCCCATATTCCTGGAATTCATAAGCAATGTTTTTTGGCCGGTCTTTAAATTTTGTTTCCTGAATGGCTTTTTTAATTGATTTCATTAAGAACCTCCTGGTAATTGGGCTTTAGTTCAACCGCTTTTTTAAAAGCTGCTTGAGCCTCCTGACTTTGACCCATTTGTTGCAAGACCAGGCCTTTGTTGTAATATAACTTTGGGTCAGTGGGAGCAAGTTTGATGGTTTGATCCAGGGCTGAAAGCGCCCCTTCTAAATCTCCAAGCTCGGCATAAGTTCTAACGGCAGTTCTCCAAAAAGAGGTATTACGGGGATTTTGTTGCAGCACCCGGCTTGTCTGGTTTACAGCCTGTTTTTTAAGATCAGCCGACGAGGTGGCATCTGTTTCCGTCAGGGTCTCGCCAGCAGCCGCTGCCGCCAGTCCCAGCTCGGAGCGATAAAGGGGTTCAAGCGGGTTTAAATTGGAAGCTTCAATAAGCAAATTGTATGCCCTGCCGACCATACCGAGATCAGAAGCTTTTTCGGCCCGGGCAAAAAGAGTATCGCTGTACCATAACTGGAAGATAGAAAATAGAAAGTAGAATATAAAAAACAATAAGATAACTCTGACTACTTTAGGATATGGTACTGGAAGCTTAAAGTTGTAAACTTTGTTGGAGTTTGTTGTTACAAAGGCCAGAGCAGGGAATAAATAGAAAAAGAGGGCTAAAATTACCACGGAAAAAAGAAAGAAGTTATAGATGAGGTAGGAGACATAGCCGGCAAGTAAGCTGGTAGTAAGTAGCTGGTAGCTGGTAGTGTGGGATTTTCGAAGTATAAAAATTATAAAAGTTATAATGATTATACTATAAGCGACAAAGCCTACTATCCCGGTCGTGGCCAGATAATTTAAGTACTCATTGTGGGCTTTGTT
>JACPEZ010000010.1 GCA_016183225.1 Candidatus Daviesbacteria bacterium | reverse complement strand
GGATATCAGAAAAAAATTCGAGGAGATGTTATCCGTTATTGAAGATTTTAAGGAAGATCTGGGCAGTCTTAAAAAGAATCTGGCTGATTTAGAAGGAGATAGCAAGTTACATGTGCAAAAGGTGGCTCTTTTGCGCTATAACCCATACGGCGATACCGGAGGAAATTTAAGTTTTTCTGCCGCTTTGCTTGATGGAAAGGGAAGCGGTATCGTTGTGACAAGTTTGCATTCAAGGTCCGGCACCCGGGTTTTTGCCAAATCTATTAGTGCGGGAAAGGCGGAGCAAAATCTTTCCGAAGAAGAGCAGGAAACGCTGGATATGGCTTTGAGGAAAAAATGAGCAAAATAATTGAAATTTTTGAAAATTTAACCAGTTTGCAAAAAACCCTGACACTGGTAATTCTTTCCGTGTTTGTTTATGCTTTTTCCACCAGTTTATCTTACTCTGTATTTTCCGGAATCCTTAAATTTCAGGGCAACGGGTCGCTGGTATCTTCTCTGCCCACAGCATCAAATATAGTTGAAGAAGATCCTGATGAACCAAAAACCGAAAGCTGCCCCTTGGATGGCAGCATGCATACCCGAAAGGCCAGAGAGTCCTGGGAGAAACGGCGACCTCTGGCAGTGATGATTGAAAATCACACCGAAGCCCGCCCCCAATCGGGTTTATCCAGCGCAAATATTGTTTACGAGGCAGTAGCCGAAGGCGGCATCACCCGCTTTATGGCTCTGTTTTACTGCAACCTGTCTGATGTTCAGATCGGCCCTGTTCGATCTGCCAGAACTTATTATCTGGATTGGCTGGGAGAATATGACGCTCTCTACGGCCATGTGGGAGGAGCTAACACTCCGGGTCCGGCCGATGCTCTCGGGCAAATTATCAGATACGAAATTAAGGATTTAAATCAATTTAGCATTGGTTTTCCTGTTTTCTGGAGAGATTATCAAAGATTAGGTCATCCGGTGGCCACAGAACACACCATGTATTCAACTACTGCCAAACTTTGGGAAGTGGGATCCAAACGCGGCTGGGCCAATCCTGATGAAGATGGTAAATCATGGGAGAAAACCTTCATTCCGTGGACTTTTAAAGATGAGTCTCCGGAAGCCCAAAACCAGGAAGTAAAGGTTAATTTCTGGGAATCTCAACCAGGATATCAGGTAGTTTGGACTTACGATAGCGAAACCAACGCCTATCTTCGCAAAAACGGCGACGGCAACCACATGGATTTAAATAACAACCAGCAGCTGTCGGCCAGTAATGTGATTGTGCAGTTTCAAAGAGAGGCCAATGCCAATGACGGTTATCCTGGTAATGTCCATCTGCTGTATGGAACAACAGGCAGCGGTAAAGCACTAATCTTTCAAAACGGCAAGGCCATCGAAGGAAAATGGGTTAAGCAGTCCAGAACCGCGCGGAGTAAATACCTGGATCAAAACGGCAAAGAAATAGAATTTTTAAGAGGACCAATTTGGATCCAGACTGTCCCGGAGGGATCCAAGGTCGCATATTAACTGCCCGGAAAGGTGGTGAAAATAATGGAAGAATTATTTGTTTCCCGGGTCCGGGTGAAACTATTGCAACTTTTCTTAAGCTCAAGGGAAACATTATTGCATGTTCGTGAAATTGTCAGACGGGTTTCCGAAGAAATCAATGCGGTCCGGCGCGAACTTGCCAGAATGGAAAAATACGGCATGGTAGCGTCCGAATGGCGGGCCAACAGACGGTTGTATCGATTCAGGAAAGATTATATTTTTTACAGAGAATTATCAGGATTAGTTGCCAAAACCACGGGTTTGGGAGGAAGTATTATTAGGAGCAGAACTAAACTGGGTAAGATTAAGTTCGCCTTTTTATCCGGCAGATTTTTGCAAGGGATTCCCTCCGGCGCGGATGATGTTGATCTTCTGGTCGTGGGAAGCATAGTCTTGCCCGAACTGCAGGCTTTGGTGGCTGACGAGCAGGCCAAGCGGGAAACGGAAATTAACTATTCTTTTATGGATGAGGCAGAATTTAAATTCAGAGTCAGAAGAAGAGACCCCTTTATTTTAAAGGTGTTAATGCAACCCAAGGTGATGCTGGCAGGGGATGAAAACGAAATGCTGGAGGGGGTTATAATTTAAGACATGCGCCCCCCTTTTGTCTTGTGGTTTGTCGCTATCGTAACTTTACTTGCCCTTTTGGTTAATCTTCCCCTATCTGTTGGACTTCAGTTTCCCCTAAAATTGGGTCTTGATCTTCAGGGCGGCACGCAGTTGACGCTACTTACTCAAATGGACAAGATTGATCCGGCGCAAAGGGAAGCTGCTTTGGAATCTGCCAAAGAAATCATTGAAAGAAGAGTCAATTTGTACGGGGTGTCGGAAGCGCTGGTGCAAACATCCAGACTGGGGGAGCAAAGGCGGATTATAGTTGAACTGCCCGGGTTAAAAGATGCATCTGCTGCTGCCAATTTGGTGGGGAAAACCGCCCAGCTTGATTTTCGGCAAGAGCCGGCAACGCCTTCGGCAGACATTAGCGAAGCTATTCCGACCGGTTTGACGGGCGCAGATTTAAAAAAAGCGCAAGTAACCTTTGGAGGTAGTGGCAAACAGGCAGGACCGCAAGTCTCGATAGAATTTAATGAGGCAGGTGCCCAAAAATTTGCCGAAATTACCAGGGCCAATGTAGGTAAACCCCTGGCTATTTTTTTGGATGATTTGCCTATTTCCGCGCCGGTAGTCCAGCAGGAAATTATCGGAGGCAATGCGGTTATCACCGGGCAGTTTTCCACGGAAGAAGCCAAGAATCTGGCCATTCAACTTAACGCCGGAGCTCTACCGGTTTCCATTAACATTCTGGAGGAGCGCCACATTGGCCCGACACTGGGGCAGGAGTCAGTCAATAAAAGCCTGATCGCAGGGGTCATAGGACTGGCTGTAGTCATGATCTATATGGTTTTATACTACGGCTTTTTGGGTGCGGTAGCAGATGCGGCTCTGATAATTTATACCATTTTAGTTTTGGCCATTTTTAGAACAGGACTGTTTTTAATCCCGCCCGTCACTTTAACTTTGGCCGGAGTGGCAGGATTTATTTTATCGGTAGGTATGGCGGTTGACGCCAATATTTTAATTTTTGAAAGGATGAAGGAAGAAATCCGCTGGGGTAAAGGAAAGGCCCTGGCTATGGAACTTGGTTTTAAAAGAGCATGGACATCGATTTGGGCATCCAATGTTTCATCGCTTATGACTGCGGCAATTCTTTATGGCATGGGCATACCCGTTGTCCGCGGTTTTGCCATCACTTTGGCAATTGGAGTTTTGGTTTCAATGTTTACGGCAGTGGTGGTAACAAGAACATTTTTGAAACTATTAATTAAATGAAATTCACCAGTAAAAAACCACATTACGAACATTTAAGAAAGCGCTGGACAGCCAGGCATCGCAACCTGCAAAATAAACTGTGGGATAAACATAAGACGTCTTTGAACTGGTTGACTGCAGGAGGATTGGGGGGTTTGCTTCTTTTAACAGCTCCCAATCCGCAACTTTTATCCTTACCTCATCCAATTCATGCCAAAGACGATTATGTGGCTGATCTTGATGAAAATATCCTGCTGGCCCAAGGCTTAAAAGATGATCTGCCGCCGGAAGTTAGACCTCTTGAAGAGCAGGAAGAGGCAGGAATTTTGCAGAAACTTTCCGGCGATTTTGGTTTTAAGGTTATTTCGGAAATGGAAGGCATCAGGTTAAACAGAAACTATGGTTTAATCGGAGGGGAACAACATCTTTACCGATATCCGGGAGATTCTCTGTTGCAACACTCCGGCAGTGCGGTTGATTGGGCCAAATACGGAGGGGCCGGCATTGCCCCGGGTTTGGGGGCCTGGGGATATTTTACTCCTTCAAAACAGGAATTTAGCGAAGTTGATAAAATGAGGGAGAGATATTATCTGGCCATTCAAACTTTTCTTGCGCCGGGATTTGCGGAAAATGTAGCCAAATACCGGGATTTTTTTAAGTTTCGGAAAATGCTGGTGGTAAATCCAAAAACCGGGCAGTCAGTGGTGGCAGTAGTTGCCGATGCCGGACCGGCCGAGTGGACCGGTAAACATTTGGGAGGATCACCCGAGGTGATGGATATACTGGGTTTGGCTATGGGGCCGCGAAAAGGACCGGTTTTGTATTTTTTTATTGATGATCCAAGGGACGAGGTGTCTCTCGGACCGGTTAAGATTAAAAATAAAACATGAAATACTTTTACAGCCGCTATATTGTGATAGAATCTTTGATTGCAGAGCTCCACAATATGGATTTATCCGGGGAGGAACGCTTGCACCTTGCTTCCCTGATTGATTCCAGTTTACACCATACTATCTTGGATGCGGTTTTGTCAGAATTGTCAGAAACCGATAAAAAAGTTTTCCTCAGTCGTCTTAAAGAAGGCAGTCACAGCAAAATTTGGCAATTCTTAAATGAAAAGGTGGATAACATAGAAGATAAAATCAAAAAAGCGGCAGATGATTTGATCAAGGAAATGCACGAAGATGTCAAGCAAGCCGGGAGATTAAAATGAATTTAATGAAATACAAATTTTTTTATTTTATTTTTTCGCTGGCGATTATTCTGCCGGGATCATATTTTTTGCTGACTTCCGGCTTAAAATTAGGAATTGATTTTACCGGGGGAACCCTTTTGGAATACCGTTTTGAAAAAAGCGTCCCTATTGACGAGTTGAAAAAGTACGGTCAGGTTGCCCCAACCGGATCTGATACTTACATCATCAAAAGTCAACTTAAAAACCAGGAAGAGGTCGTAAGTATTACAAGTAAACTGGAGGAAAAATTTGGCAAGATTGAGACGCGAAGGCAGGAAAGTGTCGGGCCCACTATTGGCAAAGAGCTTTCCCAAAAAGCCATCTACGGGCTCGCCCTGGCCAGTTTGGCCATTGTGGCATACATTGCCTTTTCTTTTAAGAATTGTCCCAAACCAGCTTCCTCCTGGCGGTTTGGTATCAGTGCCATTGCGGCGCTGTTGCATGATGTGCTGCTGGTGGTGGGAATTTTTGCCATTTTGGGAAAATTCCTGCAAGTGGAAGTGGACAGTTTATTTGTGACAGCCCTGTTAACAGTGATTGGTTTTTCGGTGCATGATACTATTGTGGTCTTTGACAGAATCAGGGAAAATCTTTTAAAAAATATCGGCAGGAAATTTACGGATGTAGCCAATATTTCGGTGGTACAGACATTGGGAAGATCGCTAAATACATCTCTTACTGTAGTTTTTGTATTGCTGGCTCTGCTGCTTTTTGGCGGGGAAACCATCAAATGGTTTGTGGTAGCCCTTCTGGTCGGCATCATCTCCGGAACTTACTCATCCATCTTCAACGCCACAGCTCTGTTAGTTTGGTGGGAAGAAAAGTTAGGTCACTGAATTTGACAAAAATTTTAAAAAGTATAAAATAACTAACTATGGAACTTGATCGTATGCCGTCTAAAGAAGAGTTGGAGTGGTACATATCCGGAAGAGGTAAAGATGGACAGGGAGTGGCAGTTTTCTATGATGATAATACAGGTGCTTTTATGAAAACTCCAGGTTTTCAAGACAGAGTAGATGCGTGGAATTGTAGGGAGCTTGGTCATGAAGACCCTTTCAGGCTTGAAACAATGCCGAGTAAAGCTTTAATAGATGCTTTGGTACACAACCAACCAGGGGTTACATTTAATCATAGAACCCACGAAGTAGAATTTCGTCTTTAATCTAATTCCGAAATTCTTCCCATGAGATATTTTTTGTTATTTTTAGAGGAATCTTCCAGGACTTCTTCAAAGAGTTAAGTTTTGGGCAAACACACCTTTGAGTTGTTGGGATTGTTCTAATGATTTAAATCAATGGATCAAAAGGGCTGTTTTAATTTTTTATCCCTAGATTTTTGTACTTCTGCGCGCAAATACCTCCAAGTCCCACTGCCTTTACCATACGACCCAGTTGCTAAAATTTTTTCCGCTATGCTTTTGAATAAATCTTCAAGTTTTTCCTCTTTATTAATTCGCTCGAGTATTGTTTTATAACCATTACTGCCATATTTTAATGTCATATTCACAGAAGCGATAGTAGTTAAGCTTACTCGTAGTAGTTTTGATATTTCTCTATACTCATATCCTTGCATTAAGCAAAAGGCAATAGCCAGTCTTTTTGCCAACATGATTCTTTCGGTTGGGGTGAATAAATCATTAGCTAAAATTTGAGCATCGTTATCATTTTTAACTTTAATGAAAGATTTAATAAACACATCAAAAATTCTATCAGCTACATCTTTTGAAATTGGATATTTAGATACTTGCCCCATACTTTTTAATTCTAAATGTTTTAATGATTTAAATCAATGTAATGAGGTTATTTTAAAAATTCTTCTGCTTTTAGGGAATAAAGGTTAGAGGCTTTTTTATTTGAATTTCTTTTAAAGTACTCCTTAATCAAATAAAATCCTAGAGTGTAAGCTGTCCAGCGAGGAATATTTTTCTTTTTAGAACCAAAAAACCAATCTTCATGGTTATAATTTCTTTTCTGATATTCTTTTTCTGCTATTTTTTGGAATTTTTTTATTTGTGCAATTGTTAAGGCATTATCCCAAGGCTGTGGTTTCTGGCCAGTAACTTCAATGTCAAAGTGATCAGCCAAGCCTTCAGAAACCATTGCTTCCAGCAGTGTCTTACCGTAGCCAATTGCCTGCCATCTCAAACAATGATGGAGTTCATGAGTGAGTGTTCTTTCTAATTCCTGGTTAATTGTTCTATTAAAATCCTGAAATTTTGGATTAAGAAAGATAAAAATCAGATGGGCAGATGGGGAAAATCCACCAACCCCTAATTCTGGTATAGCTCCTTCTGGATTATCATAAATCACGATATCGATCTCCGGTAATCGGAGTATATTTTCTACTTTAATAACTGTTTGTTTAGCTATTTTGTCTATGTTTTCTATGAACCCATACAGTCTTTTAGTAGCCTTAAGTATGTAAATATTCACATTCATCATCCGATTTCTTTAATTTTTTCTAAGAGATATTTTTTGTTATTTTTAGAGGAATCTTCCAAGACTTCTTCGAAAAGTTTATTTAATACTTCTCCTACTTTTGGACTAGGTTTTAAATTTAGCTCTTTCATCACGTCATTGCCGTTTACTTTTAGATCGGAAATGGAAAACGGTTTTTTGAGGACTTCTTTAATTCTTTCCCTGAATTTTTCCATTCTCCAGGAAACTGCTTTTTGAGTGCCTCCGCCTAACCTGTCTCCAATGCGCACATCCATCATGTCATCAACATTTTCCACTCCCACATTTTTGATAAACCTGCGGATAGCCGAATCGGTTTGGCGCTCATCAACAGTAAAAAGATGCCACCTGACAAGTCTAAATAATTTGTCTGATTGTTTTTTTGACAGATTAAATCTTCTGGCAATTTTTAGGGCAAGTTGGCCGCCAGCCACATCATGGTTGTAAAAAGTGACATTGCCGTCAGCTGCTGTTTTGACTGTTTCAACTTTGCCAATGTCATGCAACAGCGCAGTTAGGCGAACCAGAGGATTTTTTGACGGGCAAAGTTTTAGAGTAAGCAGCGAGTGCTCGCCAATATCATAAACCCGGTCATGTTTGGGTCCTTCCTGCACAATACCAAAACAAGCTTCCAGTTCCGGCAAAATAATCTGTAGAATCCCCGCCTCCCTTAATTTAACTGTACCCATGTATGGATACATAGATACAAGGAGTTTAAGAAGCTCATCTCTAATTCTTTCCCAGGCAATTTCTTTGATGAAATGAGCATTTTTTTTAATGGCCATGAAAGTATCTTTTTCTATATCAAATTCCAGTTCAGTGGCTATTCTGATGGCTCTGATTAAACGGAGAGCATCTTCCTGAAAACGGGTTTCTGGATCACCAACTGCGCGAATTATTTTATTTTTTATATCATCTTGTCCATTGAACGGATCAATGAGCCCTTCGACTCCGCTCAGGGCTATAGCATTAATTGTAAAATCGCGTCTTGCTAGATCCTCTTCGATTTTATCTGTCCAGACTACTTGATTTGGATGTCTAAAATCCCCATATTTACCCTCCTTTCTCATAGTAGTGACCTCATACACCTCGAAGGAGTCAGGGCCCACCTTCGAGGTGGAAGGTATACCCACCGTGCCAAATTTATTGTCGTAAAACCCTTCGGGGAAAAGAGCTAGGATTTTCTCCGGCTTAGCATCAGTAGTAAAATCCCAATCGGATACCTTTTTATCCATCAAAAGATCGCGCACCGCCCCGCCCACAATATAAATTTGAAAATGGGCTTTTTGAAATTTATTGATAATATTTTTTACCTCAACAGGTAGTGTATAATTCTTCATGATGTAATTTTACCCTAATGAAATGGAAGATACTACCTAAAAAAAGAGAGACTCTCCTTGAGCAATTATTAATCAATAGGGGGATAAAAAATAAAGAAGATTTTTTTAATCCTAAAATTGAAGATTATGATTTGAAAATATCCGGCATCACAAAGGCACAAAAAAGAATTCTAAAAGCTACTAAAAATAATGAATTGATTATTGTTTATGGGGATTATGATGTGGACGGGATTTGCGGCTGCGCCATTTTGTATAAAGCTTTAACCTCTCTGGGAGCCAAAGTTTTGCCTTACATTCCTCATCGGGAAAAAGAAGGATATGGTCTGTCAAAATCAGGGTTGGAATTTGCCAGGGATTCGGGAGCATCGGTTGTTATTACTGTTGATAACGGTATTGTGGCCAACCATCAGGCAAAATTTGCCAAAGAAATTGGTTTGGACTTAATAATTACCGATCATCATCTGCCCGGTAAACAAAAACCCGATGCATATGAAATAGTTCATTCCGTCAAAATGTGCGGGGCAGCAGTGGCCTGGTGTTTGGTCCGTGATTTGATCAAAAACGGTTTGGCCAAAGATCTTTTGCAATTTGTGGCCATTGCCACTGTTTGCGATTTGATGCCGCTTCTTAACTTAAACAGAGCTTTTGTTTTTGAGGGTTTGAAAATACTGAATAATACCGGTAATTTGGGATTGCAATCGCTGATTGATGAGTCGGGTATTACTTTAGGCAGTATTGGTTCTTATGAAATCGGCCATATTTTAGGACCAAGATTAAATGCCATGGGCAGGCTTGAACATGCCATAGATTCTCTGCGTTTACTTTGCACCAAAGATCCTGCAAAAGCCAAAAGGCTGTCAAAACTTTTATCAGATACCAATTTAGAAAGACAAAAACAGACAATGGATGCTTTGGATGAAGCAAGAATGCAGGTTGATAAAAAAAATAATATTCATGTTTTAATAAATAAAAATTGGAATCAGGGAATAATAGGTTTGGTGGCAGGAAGAATTAGTGATGAGTTTAACCGTCCGGTAGTTGCAATTTATCTGGGTGAGGAAATTTCTAAAGGATCTGCAAGATCTGTAAATGGAGTAAATATTGTAGAAGTAATCAGAGAACATCAGGATATTTTAATTGATGTGGGGGGGCACCCCGGAGCGGCCGGGTTTTCTATTTTAAGCAAACACATTGAAGTTTTTAAGAAACGCTTGCAAGCTCATGTAATAGATTTGCCGGAAACAGAAAAAGTTTTGGAAATTGATGCGGAAGTTGAGATAGAAGAAATTACTAAAAAATTAGTGGCAGATCTGCAAAAATTTGAACCATTTGGTTTTGGCAACCCCAGACCTGTTTTTGCAACATACTCTCTGCAGATTTCTGATATTAGAACAGTTGGACAGGGGAAACATTTAAAATTTAAAATTGACGGCATCGATGCCATTGCTTTTGGCATGGGGGAGCTGGTTAATATGTTAAGTAATGGTCAAACAGTGGATTTGGCCTATACCCCGGAAATTGATCACTATAATGGTTCTGAAAAATTACAATTAAAAATTAAGGATATTGTGGTAAAATAAGTTATATGCCACTTATTTGGGATTATGATATTAAAGAATTAAAGAAGAGCAAACAGGGCAGATTGCTCATTCTGGAGCGACAAATTAATTACGGGGTTTCAGGTAAGGAGAAAATTAAGCTTTCGGAAGTAAAAAAAAACTGGAAAGAACTTGATATAGATCCTGACCGGAGAAGGTTATTTAAACTGTTAATATGGGGAAAATAACGTTGTTTTTTACCACTGTTCAAAAGAAAGTTTTTAACGAATTTTCTAAAGATACAAAACTAAAGAAAAAATTTTACTTTACCGGTGGAACTGCGTTAAGCGCTGTTTATTTTCGCCACCGCGAATCGGAAGATTTAGATTTTTTTAGCGAAGAAGAATTTGATAATGATCAAATAATCCAATTTATCAATAAAATCTCCGGTTTGTTAGGGACAACAGCCAGAATGACTAAAAGAGATCGAATGGTTATATTTGAATTGAAAAAAAAGGATAGATTGGTTATTAAGCTTGATTTCGTGTACGATCCTTTTAAGAGATTAACCCGTGGCAAGAAAATTCAGGGAGTAAGGGTTGATAGTCTGGAGGATATCGGAGCAAATAAATTAATGACTGTTACGCAAAGATCCGAGATTAAAGATTTTGTCGATCTCTACTTTTTGCTGCAAAAATTCACATTTTGGGACTTATTCTATTTTGTCAGGAAAAAATTTAGAATAGAACTTGATTTTGTCTGGATAGCTGCTCATTTTTTGAAAGTTTCCAGTTTTGATAAAATGCCTAAAATGCTTGTACCTCTTAATTTGAAAGATTTGCAGGATTTTTTTAAAGAAAAGGCCAAAAAAATAGGCATGAAAGTAGTGGAAAAATAAAAGATATTAAATTTGTTTAAGCAGGTAGTATTTATAACCTTGAATAAGCGCGTCTTCTCCGGTTCTTTGCTGGTCGGTTCCGCGCACTCTTGAAGTCCAAGTTGTGCCACCAGCTTTCAACCGGACATAAACTTCAACTTCGGCTGCTGATCCGCCTCCTGTCTGGGGAAGGCTGACTGTATAATCGTCAACAAGGATATCCTTTACCTGCGGATATTTCTGCAACAGGGCTGCTTTAAGGCCAAGATCAAAAGCATTAATCGGGCCGTCGCCAAAGGCTGTTTCTTCATGTATGCTACCATTCACCCTAACCTTGACATATGCTTCCGGCGGTTGTCCGCGAGTATCTGTCACGCGGCTTCCCACTAGCACGTCAAATGGTTCCACTTCTGAACCTAAAAATTTATGCAAAAGTAAAAATTCCTGCGCATCTCCCAATACTTTCAATTTTTTCATCTCTTCCACCAGTCGGGTAAACGCGGGATTGTTTCTGCTTAAATCAAACCCGTGTTTTTTAGCCATAATCTCTACATTTGTGCTTCCTCCTTGTTCGGATTGCACAAAAGAAATAGTATTCCCAACTAAATTCGGGTCAATATGCTGGTAGGATTCAGGGTCTCTTTGTTGACCTGCAGCATGCAAGCCTGCTTTGTGACGGAAAGCATTTTTGCCGGTATATGGATTGTTGGCCGGAACAGGTATTTCGTTTTGCTTGGCAACAAAGTGAGCAACATCAAAGACTTGTTGCATATCAAGACCGCTTTTTAGGCCGTATTTAAATTCTGCTGTTGGCAGGACCACGCACAAGTCAACATTACCGGTTCTCTCGCCGACCCCGTTGATTGTTCCTTGCACCTGTGTTACTCCGGCTTTGACAGCCCAAACACTGTTGATAACTGCCAATCCGCCGTCGTTATGCGCATGAATGCCAAATTGCATGTCCGGGAATCTTTTTTTAGCAAATCTTGTTGCTCTATATATAAATTCCGGAGTACAACTTCCTCTGGTGTCGCATAAAGCAAGCGCTGCGGCGCCGCTTTCCTTGGCCGCTTCCAACGCTGCCATGGCATATTGCGGGTCTTGGCTAAATCCGTCAAACCAGTGTTCGGCGTCAAAGAAAACCTCGCGGCCTTCTTTAGTCAGAAATTCTATGCTTTTCCGGATAGTTTCCAGGTTTGGCAAGCCTTCAGTTCGCAGCGTCAGCTTGACATTTTGCAGCCATGTTTTGCCTACTAAAGTAACAACTTTTGTTTCGCTTTTTAAAAGCATATTTAGACCGGCGTCATTTTCAGGTTTAACTCCAATTCTTGCTGTCATGCCGAATGCAACCAGTTGACTATGTTGAAACAACCCTTTTGCCTCTTGAAAAAATTCCGTGTCAATCTCGTTTGCTCCCGGCCAGCCGCCTTCAATATAAGGCATACCCCATTTATCAAGCCGCTTGGCAATGGCCAATTTTTTGGCGACAGATAATCGGGCGCGCGGATCCTGGGCACCGTCGCGAAGAGTTGTGTCGTAAGGAATTATCTTTGTATTTTTCATAAAAAAACCCCGCCTTTGGCGAGGTCACAGTTTGCGTAGATTTTTTAAAAAACTACCGCAAAAGACCTCCCTTTGGTGAGGCAATAATAATTTCTATAATAATTTGCGCCCTTTGCTTTGACATTATTTTTATCTTAACACATTCCCCAAACTTTGTCAAAAAAAAGCTTATGGATTACCCGTATCTGTAGATTCTGGTCCAGTTCCTAGAGTAGGATCCCCATTATATCCTTCAAAAGGATTTAGTTCCATCCGATTGAACCATGCCCATTCAGCTCTAAATTCCTTCCTCATATCACCGACAGTTGGTAGTGTATCGGAAGCTTCTCTATTTTCTTTTGTCATTTTATTCACCTCCCTTCAAGCATAAACCTTCTATTATTCCAGATAATTGTTCATCTGCTATATCCGGATTTGACGCGTCTTTGCCGGTCCAATCTATTTCTCGAAACCTTTGAAAAGCAACACCTATATCGCTTTGTGTTAGCTCCGGATAGCGGGTGGTTACTATGTGATAAAAACCCGCTTTACCCATAGTTGGTGAAAATACAAATCGATGTGAATTAACATCATGTTTGGACCAACCCAGTCTTTCTGGATCCATGATTTCATATGTTTCTCGTAACTTTAATACTCCATGTTGGTGAATACCTGATCCATGTCGGAAGACATTAGTGCCAACGGCAGGAGCAAGACGATGTACCGGTATGCAGGTGAGTTCACTTACGAGTTCGCTTGTCGGTTTAATTTGGGAAAAATCAATTCCAATTTGATCATCTCCTAATAGATCCGGACGATTCATAAAAGAAATAGCAACTTGTTCTAAAGAAGCATTGCCGGCCCGTTCACCGATTCCGTTAACGCATACCTCAACCTGTCTTGCGCCTCCATGCACCGCCATCATAGAGTTTGATTTGGCATCCCCCTGGTCATTATGGCAATGTACGCTGATTATGGCTCTGTCAATGTTAGGCACATTAATTAATATATCCTTGACTAATTCTTCAAATTCCCAGAGAAGCGCATAGCCAACTGTATCCGGAATATTAACTACTGTGGCGCCGGCTTGGATAACTCCTTCCAATAGTGCGTATAGAAACGGACGGTCAGTGCGAGTGGCATCCATGGGAGAAAATTCCACATTTGGGGTATGCGACCTTGCGCGTTTAACTGCCGAAACTGCCATTTCCATCACCTGCTGGCGATCCTTTTCCAACTGATGCATTAAATGAATATCAGAACTTGAGATAAAAACATGTATTCTGGGATCGTCAGCTCCTTTTATAGCTTCCCAGGTAGTGTCTACATCTGGAATAAGAGCTCTTGATAAAGCAGCTATCTCTACTCCTCGGACACTGCGGGCAATCATTTCAACCGCTCTGAATGCATGGGGAGAAGTTACAGGCATGCCTGCTTCGATTACATCCACTCGCAGTCGGGCTAACTGTCGGGCTATCACCAATTTTTCATCCGGTGCCAAAAATACTCCGGGGGTTTGCTCCCCGTCCCGTAAAGTAGTATCAAATATATAAACTCTGCCGTTTTGTTGTTCAATCATATTTTTCCCATTAAAAAACCCCGCCCTTGGCGAGGTCATTTCCTTTCTTTTTTAGATAAAAATTTACCTAAAAAGACCTCCCCAAAAAGGCTCCCAAAAGGAGAGCCAATAAAAGGAGGCCAAGTAAATTTTCGGTATTTCTAAAAGAATAAACTATTGTTTTAGACATAAATTGATTATACCTCATTTCTGCTCCGCGTCAAGATTCGAGCCGGCGCCATTTACCCCATTAGAATGAAATCCATCTTGGTCAGGATATCTTGGCTCATAACTCCGCGTATCACCGTTATATATCCATTCTTCTGGATCTACACCGGGGAAATCTGGCATATGCTGATTGCCATTGCCAAAAATTATATGAATGGTATTTTCCGGTCGTCTTTCTGTCATTGCCATGATTTATTTTCCTTCCTTATCTTTGATCTCGAGCCTCCCAGTCGGGATGCCACCCTCTTTCTGCTAACGGACCTGCTTTTTTCATTGCATGATGGCCCGCAACTGACCTGGGGTCATCCCCACATTCTTCAAGCATCTTCAGATAAGATTTACTTGGTTCTTGACAAAAGTTCATTGGTTGCTTTTTTTCTTCCATAAAAAAACCTCCCGTTTGGGAGGTCTGATTTCCTTTCTTTTTTTAGATAAAAATCTACCTAAAAAGACCTCCCAAGGTGATGGCACCAAGGACCACCAAAATGAGGAGGCTAAGTAAAATTTCAACTCTTTTTAAATCCAAACTTTCAACTTTTGACATTTATATTAATATCATACCATATCCTGGCTATTTGTCAAGTCAAGCGGGTAATCTGTAAAAAACTGGTATAATTTTCCCTGGCATCCTGCAAATTGTCTTCAATAATCTGCAGATTGTAAATTTCGGCAATGATTTTACTTCCCATAGTTGCTACATGTTTTGGTAATTTTTTTTGAGACAGAAGTCTGGCCACCATGGACTGGTCAATTAATTCTTTTTCACCGGAAACTTGTTTGAGATTTGGATATTTTCTTAAAAGCGTTTGTTTGCACTGGGCCAGTACTTGAGGATGGGTCATGATAGTGGTAATATTGGACAGTTCGGCATCTTTTCTGATCATTAAAGCATGTGAAATTTTTACGGCAAACTCCTCCACAATTTTAAATTTATACTTGGCTATTGCCTGCAGAGTTTCCTCAACAATACCTCCAACCGAATTCTGGATGGCAAATTGTCCCCTGTCAATCGTCCCTTTTTGCAAAGCATTTAAAACATTTTCGGCAGTATAAAGATATTTCACTTTATATTTTCTAATGCCGTTTTTTTTAACATAAGCTTGCAGGGCCTCTTCATTGAAACTGCCTTTTCCTCCTTGGATGCCAAAAATCAAAAACTCGGGATTAACTCTTTCCGGCAGCAATTTAGCGTATAATCTGTCATAGGCTTTACTTAATTTAAGGCGCATCTTAGGGGTGTAGGGATTATAATTTTGCAAGTCCAAAAATAACTGCCATGTGTCATTACATGTTTGATCCATCACTTCCAGCAATTTTTTTGCTCCGAGTGAGTCTATGAATGTTTTTTTAAAACCATATTCATCAAGGAGTCTGCCTATAAAATGGGTTAAGCCTTGGGAGCTGGCAGCCATTTTATCATGTGCTTGTGCAGACATCTCTATAATATTTAGCCCCTTATCTTTAAAATATGCTTTAAAGAATTGATAAGTTTTCTCATCGGTCATAAATTTATCCATGATTAAAGGCAGTCCCGCAAAACCTTCTTTGCTGCTGTCCGGCCCAAACATGGGATGTGTTAGGAGCGCTTGTGTATTGGTATCGGTTAAATATTTTTTAAAAACTTTGGCCGGATACATTTTTACCGAAAGCACATCAATCAAAATGTGTTTTTTTTGAAAGTACTTTTTGTGAGAAGCAATGACGTTTTCAAAAGAGCTGATTGGCACACAATAAAAAATAACCTCACTGTTATAAATCTTCTCTACAGGGTCTCCTTTTTCATAAACACTAACAATAAAATCATCTTTAATGAGACGATAAAGTGTTTTGCCGAAACGGCCAAAGCCGACAATGCTAACTTTTTTCATAAGAGCCTGTCAATATTTACGCAGATGCTGACTCTGACAAAGCGTTGCCCGTTTTTGCCAAAGAAAGATCCCGGCGTGAGCAGTATTTGTTTTTTTTCCAAAAGCTTCATGCAATAATCCTCCGAGTTTTTAGCAGATTGGGGGATTTTTGCCCAAATATATAAAGCGCCTTTGGGTAGGGAGAACCGAAGACCCAAAGAATTTAGGTATTTGGCAATTATATCTCTCCGGCTTTTGTAACTTTTAATCATCTTCTGATACCACTTTCTGTCAAAATGAGTTAAGGCAAAAGCTCCCAATCTTTGTAAAGGGGTAGACAGGCCGGAATCCATCTGCGATTTAACTTTTGCCAAAGCAGCAATGATTTCCCTGTTTCCAACGATCCACCCCATGCGAAATCCGGCAAAAGAAAAAGTTTTGGAAAAGGATCCAAGTTCAACAGCTATTTCCTTTGCTCCAGAGATCTGCAGGATGCTGGGCGCGATAAATCCGTCAAAGGTTATTTCGGAGTAGGCATTATCATAAACAATCAGCAGGTTATTTTTTTTGGCAAAGGCCACGATTTGTTTCAATTCATCAATGGTGGCAACCTGCCCGGTGGGATTGGAGGGAAAATTGACCCAGATAAATTTGGTTTTTGGGGTGACTTTCTTCTTAAGTTCTTTAAGGGAAATTTTAAAATCATTTTTCTGCAAAAGATCATAATATATCGGTCTGGCGCCGATCATTAAAGCAGGATCTGAAAAAGCCGGGTATCCCGGATTGGGGACCAGTACCTCGTCTTTCTCATCAAGCAGAGCCAGAGGCAGGTGACTGACGCCGTCTTTTGCTCCCAGTAAGGGATAGAGTTCTTGATCTTCCAGGGAAACAGCGAATCTTTGTTTGTACCATTGGATGAGCGCGGTTTCAAATTCTTTGTTTACTGTAAAACCGGGATACAAATGCGCTTTTTTATCTTTTATAAATTCAATAAATTTATCTATATAGGGAGCGTAAGGAAGAATATCGGGGTTGCCCTGACCAAAGTTTAAGATATTATCGGACATCTGCTTTTCCAGCTTGGAGAAAACATATTCCTGAAAATTATTTAATCTTTTGGCAATTTGAATTTTGCTCATATTAAAGGCCTTTTTTGGATGTTAATGGAATGTTTATGAATAAGAGTATATAAGTTTTTGATGAATGTTTTTGAAAGCCCGAGTGATTCGGCTCTCGCTAATGCAGTTTTGACTACTTTCTCCTGTCTTTTTTTGTCAATAAACGGCAAGCGCTGCTTTTTTTTAATTTTGCCGATTTTTCTGGCCAGGTTCATTCTCTTAGCCAAAAGAGTGATGATTTTTTCATCAACAGCATCAATTTGTCTTCTCCAATTTTCCAGTTTAGCATTCATAGATTTTGCGCTTTATGCTTGAGATAATGATCCATTATCACCAAAGCGGCCATGGCATCAACAATGGGAACGGCCCGGGGCAGGACACATGCATCATGTCTGCCGGCTGCTTCCAGGATGACTGCCTGTTTTTTTCTGCTGATAGTTTTTTGCTGTTTTTTAATAGTGGAGACCGGTTTAAAAGCCACTCGAAAATAAATTGTTTCGCCGTTGGAAATTCCCCCTACTACTCCTCCCGCATGATTGGTTTTGGTTCTCACGCGGCCGTTTTGTATGTAGAGTTCGTCATTATGCTGACTGCCCCGCAGTTTGCTTCCTTCAAAACCCGATCCTATTTCAAAACCCTTAACAGCATTAATAGATAGCATGGCTTTGCCCAGATCGGCATGCAGTTTATCAAAGACCGGTTCTCCCAAGCCGGCCGGGACATTCTTAATCATTCCTCGGATGATACCGCCGATTGAATCTCCTTCGCTTCTGATTTTTTCCACCAGTTCAATCATTTTTTCCGCCGTTTTTTGATCAGGACAGCGAATAATATTTGATTCTACTTGCTCCAGAGTCGCTTTTTCAAAATCTGTTTTGGCTTTGATATTACCCACCTGCTCCACATAGGAGATAAATTCTGTATTTACCCTTTGTTTTAAGTATTTTTTGGCCAATACCCCGGCTGCCACCCGGGCCAGAGTTTCTCTGGCAGAGGCTCTCCCGCTACCTCTCCAATCCCTGATGCCGTATTTGGCCTCATAAGTAAAATCGGCATGCGAGGGTCTGTATAAATCTTTTAAGTTTAAGTAATCATCCGATTCAAACTCCTGATTATAGGCAATCATGGCAATGGGAGTGCCGGTGGTTTGACCTTCAAACACGCCCGATAAGATATGGATTAAATCCGCTTCTTTCCTTGGAGTAGTGATCTTGCTCTGGCCCGGTTTTCTTCTGTCCAGCTCTTTTTGAATTTCTTCTGCTGTTATTTCAATGCCGGGAGGGCAACCGTCAACTACCACCCCCACCCCTTGACCGTGGGATTCCCCAAAAGTGGTGATTCTAAAGATTTGTCCAAAACTATTCCCTGCCATTAGTTTCTCCTATATGGGCAGTGATATCAGTAGCTACCATCTCAATAGTTCTGCGATCCGTCAAGATATTCATATTGGCATAACTTTCATATAAAGGTTGTCTTGTCTTATATAAGTTTCTAGCTAAAGCCTCATTTTTAAATAAGGGCGGAATAATTTTTTTCATTCGCACCCGTATCTTAAGTTTATCAAAATCGGCCTTTAAATAAAAAACCAGTGAATTTTTTGTTAAATAACTCATTAGCTGTGTATTCACAACTACACCTCCTCCGGTTGAAATAACCGCATCATTGCAATCTGCCAAATCTTGCGCCACTTGATACTCGATTTGTCTGAATTTTTCTTCTCCGTCTTTTTCAAAAATCTCATTAATGCTTTTTCTGCCGGATTTCTTTAAAGCCAGATCATCCATGTCAATAGCTTTTAAGCGCAATTTTTTGGCCAGTAGTTTGGCCACCGTGGTTTTTCCCGACCCCATAAATCCGATCAAAACTATTTTCATATCAAAGCCTTTCTCATGGCCTCAAACGGAGCTTTCCTGCCGGTTAAAAGTTCAAACTGGGCTATTCCCTGGTACAGTAGCATGTTTATTCCTAAAATTACCTGCGCTTTTTTTTGCTTGGCATCTTTGATTAATTTTGTCTCCGAAGGTGTATACACAGTATCAAAAACCAGCTGTTTTTGATTAATGTATTTTTTGTCAATAAGGCTTTTATCTTTATTCATGCCGACGGATGTAGTGTTAATAATGATGTCCATTTTTTGTATTTTTCTCAAATTATCTAAACTATCATACTCGCAGCCAAAATCCGCGGATAACTTTTTTGCATGCTCCAGCGATCTGTTAAAAATTTTAACCCTTGCTCCTTTTTTAGCAAGTCCGTAAACAATTGCTCTGGCAGCGCCTCCGGCCCCGATAAGAGCCACTGTTTTATTTTTAACATTGATTTTTTCTTCCAAAGCCGTGATTGCTCCAAGCCAGTCAGTATTATATCCTGTTAATTTTTTGCCCCTTTTGACAATGGTATTGACTGCGCCGATTTTTTTAGCAACGTTATCAATTTCATCAAGATATTTCATGATAGCAATCTTATGAGGGGCACTGATACTGGCTCCTTTAAAATGCGGATCTTTTTTTATTTCTTCCACAAATTTTTTTAAATCCTCGGGTTTAATTCGCCGGCGCAAGAATATAAACTCATTCTCTATCCCCAAGGCTTTGTAGCCGGCATAATGCATTTGAGGGGAGAGGGAATGTTTCACTGGATCGGCCACAAAATAGCAGACTTTAATATTTTTTAAAATATTTTCTAATTTAGGTTTAGTCAGTTGACCCGGAGCGCTTGCTTGGCTGCCTCTAACCGGAGCATAAGTGATTTCGTTACCCAAAACACAGCCGGCAATTCTCGTAACTTTTCCCTTTGGACCCATTCCCAAAACAATGCATTTTAGTCCTTGCTCTTTCAAATCGGCGAGCAGATCTAAAAGACGCAAAGCATCGTTGTCGCTTTTGCAAAATGTGGAGATTTTATAAATGGCTGCTCGCTGTTGTAACATTTTTTTAACAATCTCCTGCAATTTTTCATCAGAAGGAGTTTCTCTGTAGTTATGATAAGAAAGAATCAATCTACTTGCTTTAAAATGTTTTTTTTGAGAGATATCCAAATCAAAAAAACATGAAGAGCTAACTTTAGAATCGATAATTTTCTTTAAATTTTTTCTTCTGCTTCGCAAAATTAATTTTCCCTCATATTTTTTGACAAAATCTAAATTGAGATCTCTGATATGATCAAGCCAGATTTCAAAACAATCATAATCCTGATTTTGGGAAATCATCTTCAGAACCCCATCTATTTTTGATTTAATAATTGGTAAACAGTAATTAACTTTCATATAGTTTTATTTATTTTCCTAAGTTCATCCCAGAATGTAGGAAAAGTTTTTGAGACTACTTCGGGATTTTTAATCACCACTCCCGATATTTTGCAGGCGGCTACGGCAAAGGCCATGGCCATGCGGTGATCATTGTAAGTTTCAATGATGGCGCCATGTGGATTACCCCCAAAAATTGTCATGGTATTTTGAGTGATAATGGTTTTGACACCCATTTTTTTAAGTTCATTTTGCAAGGCCTTTACTCTATCTGTTTCTTTTATTCTAAGTGATTTAATTCCTTTAATGAGTGTTTTGCCTTGGGCAAAGCCGGCAAGCACAGACAATGTTTGTACTTGATCCGGGCAATCTTGCATGTCAACAACAACCGGTTTTACACCCCGTCCATAAATTGTAATTTGATTTTTTCCCCTGATAATTTTATTTCCCATATCCTCCAGGATTTTCAGAAATTTTACATCCGCCTGTTTTGAGAGCGGATTTAGATTTTTTAATGTGATAGTTGATTTTGTCAGCGCGGCAATGGCAAAAAAGTAGCCGGCAGACGAAAAATCTCCTTCAACAGAATACTCTTTGGCAAAGTACGATTGATTATCGGGAATAAAGTATTGATGGTAATGATTATTAATAACTTTTACCCCAAATTTTTCCATGGTGTCAATGGTCATATCAATGTAGGGCTTGGAAACTTGATCTCCTGTCACTTTAATACTCACCTGTCCTACAAGAGGAGCAATCATTAACAGAGCGGAGATATATTGACTGCTGATATCTCCCTTCATTTTGATTGTTCCCGGGTAGAGTATGGAAGAGGTGATTTTTAACGGAGGATAACCCGCGCGATTTTGATATTCAATTTTCGCTCCCAGTTGCCTTAAGCTTTCAACAAGATCCTTAACCGGGCGTTTGTTTAAACTTTCTTCGCCATATATTATTTTTTCTCCCGGCATTAAACAGGCTAGCGCTAAAATAAATCTGATGGTGGTTCCCGACAGACGGGCGTTTAAATTATACTTGGCGCGTTTGGTTTTCAAAATCTTCAAACACCGCGTCATGGCTTTGGTGTCGTCGGAAATTAAAGCATTTTTGATTTTGACTTTTGATGCGCACATAGAAGTAATAAAAAGCGCCCTGTTGGTATAACTTTTGGAGCCGGGGGTATTGATCTTAAATTTCATATTAGGGCTTTCTTGAGGATTTGATTGTCTACCTGCTGATTAATTATTGCCTTGCCAATACCTGTGACTAATGTCCAGTTAATTTTTCCTTCTTCGCTTTTTTTGTCCGATTTAATTTTTGTTAAAATTGCCTCGGTGGGAAAATCCGGCATTTGGAGAGGCAATCCGGCATTATCTAGAGCTTTTTTAATTCTATTAACTTCCTCTTTTGATATTAGTCCTAATAATTGGGAAATTTTAGCTTCTATCGCCATGCCGATGCTGATGGCCTCTCCGTGTAAAAGCGGTTTGTCTGTTTCCTGGCTTAAGGCCTCGACGGCATGCCCAATGGTATGGCCGAAATTCAAGATCTTTCTTTTACCGGCATCTTTTTCGTCACCCTTGACAATGCCGGCTTTAATGTTAACTGATCCCACAACTATTTCTTCTAATTCTTTTTTATTAAAATCTTTGGGTTTTTTGGCAGTTACAAAATCAAAATAAGCTTTGTCGGCAATAATCCCATGTTTTATTGCTTCTGTGAATCCTTCGGTAAATTCCCTGTCCGGCAAGGTTGATAAAAAATTAATGTCACAAAAAATTGCCAGAGGTTGATTAAAGATGCCGATTAAATTTTTAACTCCGGCAAAATTAATGCCGGTTTTGCCGCCCACCGAGGCGTCTACCTGGGCCAACAGGGTGGTGGGAACATTAATGAAGTTGATACCGCGCATATATGTTGAGGCTGCAAACCCTCCCACATCTGAAATGACGCCACCCCCCAAATTAATCACTAAAGTTTGCCGATCGCAACCGTTTTCAAGAAGTTTCTGCCAAATTCTTTGAACTGTTTCAATATTTTTCGTTTGTTCGCCCTTCGGTAGAACAATTTTTACTAACTTTTCAGGTAAGATTTTGGCTATTTTTGCTCGCAACAGTTTTTCAACGGCCTGATCAGTAATAAGGGCAATGCTGCCTTGTTGCCTGACAACGATTAGTCGGGAGATTTTATGGATAATTCCTGAACCGATATGGATTTCATCCATCAGTTTTCTCCTATAATTTTAATCTGCTGACACAGCTCCTTAAGGATCTTGAGGGCTTGAATCAGGCGCGGTTCCGTAGCTTCGCACTCGACCTCGACTTCAAAATAATAATCCCAGTTCTTGCTATCACCGGGGTGGGATTCAAGTTTGCTTAAATTAATATCGAAATCCGCAAAGACCGTCAGGATGTCTTTTAAGATGCCCACCCTGTTTTTGACAGCCAAAAACAAAAGTGTTTTCAGAGGATGTTTCTTTTTCAAATGAGCTTCCTGAACGGAAAATGCCGGGATAGCAGAAGGAGCTTCTTTTTGACGCCTTAGTTTATAAAGCGTATTCACTTCGTTTAAAACCTTCTTAAAAACTTCCGGAGTAATTTGCTGGGAAGCATCGGACAGAGCCTTTTCCGGTTGATTGTGTACCTCAACCACTATGCCATCCATGCCGGCAGCCATTCCGGCGTACGCCAGGTATGGTACCAGATCCGATCTGCCGGCAGTATGAGAAGGATCAATAATGACCGGCATTTGATGATCGAATTTGGCGACCAGAGCTCCATTTAAATCCAGGGTAAATCTCATGGAATCGGCGCCGGATCGGATACCTCTTTCGCAAAATATAACTCTGTCCAGACCAATGTATTTGCCGGCTTTAACCCATTCATCAACTGTTGCTATTAGCCCTCTTTTTAATATCACCGGGCGCTCATCTTGACCGATGGCTTTAAGCAGTTCATAATTTTGCATATTTCTGGCTCCCACCCACAGAATATCAACTATGCCCTTGGTAGGTTTAATCTGATCCTTGTCCGTAATTTCCATGGCCACGAGCATGCTAAATTCTTTCTTGACCTCCCTGATCCAGGGCAGTCCTTTCAGGCCGATCCCCTGGAAGCTGTCGGGGTCGGTTCGGGGTTTGAACAGTTGGCAGCGCAGAATTTTAACCCCCATCTCATTTAGAGCCTTAGCAATGGTTCTAAGTTGTTCCCTCACCTCCACGGCGCAAGGTCCGGCAATAATCAGGGGTTTATATTTTTTTAATATGTCATCCCGTGTAATTATTTTCATAATAAAAAGCCTCCCTTGCGGGAGGCTTGATGCTTTTATCCCCTTTTGGGTTTCAAGCAATCAATAACCTCCCTCCTTTCGGAAGGTAAAAGCAAAGTAACCAAAATTGAATTCTTTTAACATGATGAAATTTTAACACTCGGATCATATCTTGTCAAGTGAACTATCCTGCTGTTATGATGCATTCATGGAAGGCCGCAGTTTAATTTTAGATTGTAACAATAAAATTGGGGAAAAAGTGAAGATCTGCGGTTGGGTGCAGGTAAGGCGCGATCATGGCAAGATTTTATTTTTGGATGTGCTGGATAGATCGGGGATAATTCAGGTAGTAATTACTGACAAGCAAGATTTACATCCTCAAGATGTGGTGTGCATTGAGGGTAAAGTTAACAAAAGACCCGAGAATCTTGTTAACAAAAATATCCCCACAGGGGAAATAGAAATTTCTGCAGAAAATATAGAAGTCTTATCTAAAGCTGAAGAGTTGCCCTTTGATATGGGAGGAAAAGAGCTGGATTTACAGCTCCCCACTCTTTTGGATTTTAGATCTTTAACACTAAGATATCCAAAAGTAAAAGAAATTTTTAGGGTTCAAGCAAAAATCCTGGAGGGCTTTAGAAAAATTGCAAAAGAGCTAGATTGTGTTGAAATTGTTGTTCCGGAAATTGCAGCATCTTCTACAGAAGGAGGAGCAGAGGTTTTTAAGGTAGATTATTTTGATCACAAAGCATTTTTGACTCAAAGCCCTCAGCTTTATAAACAAATGTTGGTTCCTGTTTTTGAGCGAGTATTTACAATTGCTCATGCTTTTAGGGCAGAACCATCTGTTACCACAAGGCATTTAGCTGTTGCTACGCAAATGGACTGTGAATTTGGATTTGTGGATTTTGAAGATCTTTTGGATCTTTTGGAAAAAGTTGGCAGTGAGACTTTAAAGTATACACAAGATGGAAGTATCGCTTTTGGAAAAATTCCAAGATTAACTTTAAGGGAAACTCAAGAAATAATTTTTAAGGAGACTGGTAGAGATAATCGAAAAGAAAAAGATTTAACGCCACAAGATGAAGTGGATATTTGCAACTGGGCCTTGAAAAATCATAAAAGTGATTTAGTCACTATCACTCATTTTCCAACAAAGGCTAAGCCTTTTTATACCATGCCAGATCCAAAAGATCCCCAGTATTCTTTAAGCTATGATCTTTTGTTTAGAGGGGTAGAAATTATGAGTGGTAGCCAGAGAATTAATGATTATGAACAACTTGTGGAATCAATCATATCTCATGGCATGGATCCAAAAAACTTTGAAATGTATTTGCAAGCATTTAAATATGGAATGCCACCCGAAGGGGGATTTTCCTTTGGGCTTGAGAGAATGACAATGCATCTTTTGGGCTTAGCAAATATCAGAGAAGCTTCACTTTTCCCGCGGGATATGGAAAGAGTTGATGTGAGACTTTCCAAATGAAATATTATTTTTTCTCTGCCGGTTTCATTCTGCTGGCTATAATCATTGCTATTTTAGTGCCAATTTTGGCCGAGTCAGCGGAAAATACCCTGGTTAGTTTTCAAATTCCCCAAAATAATGCAGAGGTCGCCGGAATAAAGTATGTTAGTCCACCCGTATCTTTGGGACAAATTATACCTTCCGTGTCTGCCCGGGCAGTTTTTATCAAAGATTTAACCACCGATACCGTACTTTACCAAAAAGATGCCAATATCCCGCTGCCTGTTGCATCCACCACCAAAATCGCCACAGCCCTGGTGGGAGTAGAATATTTTAAACCAAACTCGGTTTTAACCGTCAAAGACGGCGCCGGCATGGAGGGGGCTAAAGTGGGGCTAATCAGCGGAGAAACTTTATCATTCAGGTCGCTTCTTTACGGCATGCTTTTAAATTCCGGCAATGATGCGGCCTTTACCATTGCGGAAAATTACCCGGGAGGATACTTAAGTTTTGTTTCCGCCATGAATAAGAAAGCCATGGAGCTTGGGTTACAAAACACTCATTTTACCAATCCGGCCGGCTTTGATGACAAAAAGCATTTTTCTTCGGCCGCCGATCTGGCCAGATTATCCGAGGAAGCTTTGAAAAATTATCAGCTGGCCAGAATTTTTGCCACCAAAGAAACAGATGTTTTCTCTCTGGATAAAAAATACTCCCATCATTTAAGCAATTTAAATAAATTGCTCTCGCAAATAAGCGGCGTTTTGGGGATTAAAACAGGATACACCAGTTTGGCCAAAGAAAATCTGATCACCCTGGTGGAGCGGGATAGCCATCGGGTCTTACTGGTAGTTTTGGGATCTGACGACCGCTTCGGAGAAACCACCCGATTGATCGACTGGACCTATGCTAATTTCCGCTGGGACCAATAGCCGAGGCGAAAGCCACAAATTGGGGTCCTTCAAAAATATAAATTGGCTGGAGATACGGCGTGTAACTTTCAGCTAAATAATAACCCAAATTTACGGAAGTAATGGAAACTTGAGGCTTGGCCGGCTCGATCATCACCACACCTTTGCCCTGCTTTAAATCTTCAAAAGCTTCCTCGGCCCGTCGCAACGGATAGGTGGCATAAGTGCTTTCATCAATGGGAAAGAAAGTAAACTCAAGGGAAAGATAGTTTTCCAGATTGCCGGCCGGGCCGGAAACCGTAGCATTGATTAAAGATTTATTAAATTCGGGAGTAAAAATAGCTTTGCCGTCGATATCTTTCGGCCAGATGGAGATTTGCGAACCCGCCACTTGGCTGCGGCCGCTTTTTAACTCTTCTTTCAAAATGCCCAGAAAACTTAAGACATTTTTAAAATCCGTTGCCAGACGGGATTCTTCATTAAGCGGTTTAGCCTCCGGGGTGGCTTCATTTTTAAATTTAAAATTACCGCTATCCAAATTAACCTCTAAAATTTTATTGTCTTGTTTATAAACATAGTTTGTTTCAGACACAATTTGCGCAGAAGTTTTAATACCCAGTTTTTCCGCCAGATCCTGACTTCTTTGGGCAGATAAAAAGGTGGCATAGGTTTTGACTATAAAATAAACCCTGATAATTTTTCCAAAACCCGGATCCTGCCCGACTTTAGGCAGACCACCGGTGGCAGTATCCAGCGAATAAGAAAAATTGGAGGAAGAAACTCCGGTTGCCGGAAACTCAAGAGAAGGGAGAGAGCCAAATTTGGTGTCGGGCACTTCTTCAACCGGCGGCAGGGTGGACAAATAATAATTTAACCAGATTTTATATCCGATAAAGCCCACGATAGTTAATATCAGGGCGGCGGCCGAGAGGACAATGGTTCTTCTGGTAAAAACGGCAATTTGAGTTAAAGTCATAGTTCCATTATACTATTCTCCGGTATGAGTGTTAAAACCAGATTTGCTCCATCACCCACCGGCTTAATGCATATTGGAGGCGTTAGAACGGCTCTTTATGCCTATTTGGTGGCCAAAAAAGCTCAAGGAACTTTTTCTTTGAGAATTGAAGATACGGATCAGGCCCGTTTGGTTGAAGGAACGGAAGAAGATATTATTGATACTCTAAAGTGGCTGGGACTGCAATTTGACGGTGAGATAATTTATCAGTCAAAAAGAATGGATATTTACAAAGAACACGCCCAAAAGTTAATTGGAGCAGAAAAAGCCTATGAAAAAGACGGGGCAATATATTTTAAAACCAAAAAAGAAGGAAAGAGTAAGATTGTTGATTTGGTGGGCAATAGAGAAATAGAATTTGATAACAGCGCGCAGGATGATTTTGTAATTTTAAAATCCGACGGGTATCCGACTTATCATCTGGCTCATGTGGTGGATGACCATTTACTGGAAACCAATCCTGTAATAAGGGGGGCAGAATGGATATCTTCTTTGCCTAAACACATTATGTTATTTGAAGCATTTAGTTGGGAAATTCCCCAATATGCTCATTTACCGATTATTTTGGGAACTGATAAATCTAAACTTTCCAAAAGACACGGGGCTAAAGCGGCTTTGGATTATCGTCAAGACGGATTTTTAGCGGAAGCAATCTTAAATTACATGGCCCTTTTGGGTTGGACCCCGCCTTCCGGTAAAGAAGTTTTATCTCTTGATGAAATGATTGAGGAATTTGATCTGGCAGATGTCCATCTGGCCAATCCTGTTTTTGATATTACCAAGCTGGAATGGATGAATGGGGAGTACATAAGGAAAAGTCAAAATTCAAAACTCAAAAGTCAAATCTGGGAATTTTTGGAAAGAAGGCACTCTGAAGAATTAATAGAAAAAATTGTTCCGCTTGTTAAAGACAGAATTAAAAAATTGTCCGATGTAGTGCCGCTTTGTGATTTTTTATGGGAAACTCCAGAATATGATAAGTTAAAAGTCGAAAGTAAAAAAGAAATATTAATCAAAATTCTGGAAAAAATGGAAGGTATGGAGAAACCATGGAAGGCGGATATTTTTGAAAAAACTTTTAGAGAACTGGCAGACGAATTAGGTATAAAACATGGTGATATTTTTCAGTTGATCAGAATAGCTATTTCCGGACAGACCGTGACCCCGCCGCTTTTTGAAAGTATTCAGATTTTAGGAGAAGAGGAAACAGTTCAAAGATTGAAACAACTTATAGCTATGTGGTAAAATTTGCCCATGGAAACTTCGCCATGGCTTCGGCTTATAACCATTGGACTGGTTTTGGCTGCTCTGGCAGTGGGGTATTTTTTAATAAGCGGCAGGTTTGTTAGCAAGGAAGGAGTTTCTCAAGCTTCGCCTCCGGCCACACCCACCCCGTCACCCACTCCTTTACCTACCCCCCAAAATGCTTACTCCAGAATTCTGGAGCGAAGTCAAACCCAGGTTCAGACTTTGCCTAATACCGGAAGTCCGCTAATACTCATTAGTATTTTTTCCTTATCAGCCATAATTTCCGGCCTCGGTCTTCGCAAATTTCCCAATTAGTTTATCAAGTCAAAAATTGATATAATTCTCCTGCATTGCCAGGTCGTCTAACGGTAGGACAACAGGCTCTGAACCTGTTTATCATGGTCCGAATCCATGCCTGGCAGCATAAAATCCCAGGGTGTCTACCTAACACACACCTGGTGTGTGCAAGACAAATACTCCTTCTTAAACTTAAAATCAATCACCACACATATAAAAATGTATACAAATACAGCATAATTCACCTTATGGATTTTGAATTTGATTTGATATTCCAGGAAGTCAAATCTACTGGTGAAAAGCTAACAAATACTGCCAGAGGGGCAAACCAAGTATACAAAGAGTTTAGAGGACATGCCAAAGATTTTTATTTCAAACTATCCATACTTGCTGGAAGTACCCTAAGTCTAAGTGTTACCTATATAGGCTTCCTAGCTTCAAAACCAGGGTTTTCTATGAACTTTGCGGAGTTTCTTTATTTAGGATGGTTTTGTTTGGTTGCTTCTGTTTTATCTGCAATGTACAGAAACCATTTTTATTTCAACTTCGGACATTGGCAAGTTCTGACTGAATCTAACAAGGCAAGACTTGCATCAGAGGAGGCGGTTTTAAATGCAGTTACAAACTACCCACAAGCTTTTGCAAACCTCACAACTCAAAAAGAAGTAGATGATGAAATTGCTAGATTAACCAATAATGTTGAGGTAATAAAAAAATCAATTCCTACTACTAGCAAGAAGGAAAAAAGAGCAGAAAAACTTTGGGTAGTGACAGAGAATACTGCACACATATCCTTTGTACTAGGATTGATTTTAATTGTCCTTTTTGCAGGCCTTAATTTACCAGTACAGGTAAACTTCTCAATTTTAGAATTTTTAGGAAAAATTTTATCAAAGGCTAGCTAATTGCTATAATACTTTGCATAAGCATACATTTGATTTCTATAATAAGTTACAACATAGTCAACTAGTGCCAGCCCGAAACCTTAGGTGTCTACCTAACACACACCTGGTGTATGCAAGACTATGCCAGTTGTTTGCCCAATTTGTCTATCCTGCCTGTTAAATTTTTTTCAACTTTATCTAATTTCTCACCAAGCCTATCTACTTTCTGATCAACTCTGTCAATTTTACCTGACAATTCTTGCTTGAGGGCACTCTGTCCATTAATAATGGCCCGAAGCATTTTTTGGGTGTTATCCATTGCTAAAGTATATATTGATAAGTATGCTGTTTCAACTACCAAGTTAAGTATACCCTATGGTCAAAATATTATCCCCAAATTTTTTGTAAGTAATATTTTTTAGGTGCAGGGCTTGGGGGATGGTGGGGGATCCTTTTCCGGAGATACTGACTGCTTTTTCGCCGCCGATAATTATGGGAGCATGAAAGGCATAAACTTTATCAACTACTTTGGCATCAATAAAGCTACCTAAAGTTTTTCCTCCTCCTTCTACCAACACAGAGATAATTTCTTTTTTGTAGAGAATTGATAACAGATC
>JACPEZ010000009.1 GCA_016183225.1 Candidatus Daviesbacteria bacterium | reverse complement strand
TCCCAGACATATAGGTCCTAAGGATACCGGTAGAGGAGTTAAGCAGTCACCGTAACGCAGTTTTTTGATAGCATCGACTGATCCCAAATGTGGGGTTCCCAAAGTAAATAATTTTCTGACATTTTGGGCATGGGCCGGATCTGCAATATAATTTCTGGCTACCAAACCTCCCATGGAATGGGCTACTATATCTACTTTTTGAGAACCTGTTTGAGATTTAATACTTTGGATTTTTTGATCAAGTAATCCGGCGCTGCCGGATAAATCCTTTCTCCAGTCATAAGGAAAAACATAGAAATCAGTACCCAGTGCATATCCGCTTGAAGTAAAGAAATTGATAGCTTCCTCATATGCTCTGGAAACTAAGTTATTTGTGAGCCCCATGTTCGCTTCACTGGTTACCCCGTCTGTTTTCATCCTTAAGACATCAAAATAATCATCATTGCCCGGCTGGGCTGCTTCCCCTTCATTAACCCACACTTTTTCATCTTGGGAGTAGGCGTGGTTAAATGTCCCTCCATGCCCATCCGGAGCATTCCAAAAAGTATCATCAAGAACTTTTAACTCACTGCCCCCAATTCCCGGGATTAAAATTAAAGGAGTTTTGAGGGATGGTGGAGGGGCAAGAGCCGTAACCTTGACATTATCAAATCTCATGTAAGCTACCCCAACTTCCCCTGTTGAATATTCCAAGTCTACGACGCCTTTTTTAACATTTGTCCCTGTATCCGTAAAATCAAAGATCAGAGTATTATCTATCCAAACCTTAATGTTTTCATTTAATGCCTCAATTTTGACATGGTACCATTTGTTGTTTATAAGAGGGAAAGAATGGGTATCGGTTAGCAAAATATAGTTATTGTTGTTTTTCTTCCACAATTTAACCTGGGGAGTATCATATATTCCCGTACCATATCTTAAATTAACTTCATAGGAACCATTCTGACTATACCTGACTCCTATACCCTGATCTATTCCCTGGAAACCATTGACGTCTAAATCCAAGCTATAGTTATCCCATTCAGAATTGCTTGTATTAATTCTCCCGCCAAGCGCCCGATCCTACCAGATTACCATTATTGATGTACCAGTTGCCGGATTCTATGGTCCAGCCATCCAGATTTCCGTCATTGAAATCGTCAAAAAAAAGTATGTCTCCTGCGGCTGCCAGGACAATCGGAATATTGATTAAAGAAATGAATATTAAAAAGATTGCCGTAAAAAATTTAAGGATTTTGGGCATTGATTTTATTATGTAAGTATTTCCGGTTATAATGCAACAGTCATGATCCAAAAGCAGGAGAAAAGATATGTTAAAAATGGCATTTGGCTGTCCCATACCTCCCTGCATGATTTTTTGAAATGTCCGCGCAGTTTTTATTTAAAAAACATTTACCGGGATAAAAAAACAGGTTATAAAATCCAGATTGCCTCTCCCTACTTAACTTTGGGATCAGTGGTTCACGACATGATCAAGTGGTTTTTGGAAATGCAAAAACAGGTGACTAAAGATCAACTTTTGGCCAAATTTGATAATTTCTGGCTTAAATACCAGGGCAAAAGAGGGGGGTTTGCTTCTTATGAAGAAGAGGAAGGTTTTAAAAGTCGGGGCAGAAAAATGCTGGAACATTTTTATGACAGCGCCAAAATTTTGGGGCAAATGATTCCTCCCATGGATTTCCCCAAGTATTATCTGGATGAAGATGTTGTCTTATTTGGTAATCTGGATTATATGGAAGAGCTGCCTGATGGATCCTTGCACATCATTGATTTTAAAACCGGCCAGAGGCAGGAGGAGGATCCCTTGCAGCTTCATATTTATGCCATTTTAGCAGAAGCCAATTTGGGAAAATCTGTTTCCAGAATAAGCTACTGGTATGTGGACAGGGACCAGGAGCCCAAAGAGGCGGTATTGGATTCGCTGGAGGAAAAACTTAAATGGTTAAAAAAGAAGGGGCAGGAGGTAAAAATGCTAGTGCAAAGTGCAAAGTGGGTATGCGTTAAAGGGGAGGAAAAATGCCGCGATTGCCGGGAATATGAAGCTGTTTTGGAGGGAAAAGGAGAATTTCAATTTGTAGATGACCGCTATAAAAAAATGGTGTATTTCTTAGATAGAAATTCCTAAATGTATTTCCGCCAAAGTATTGTGTTTGTGGAGGCCGCCGTCCAAGGCTGATTCAAAAAGCTTGATGTCGGTTATTTTAATCGGATGAAAATTACCAGCCGCAATTTTCTCCAGCTTTTCTTCCAAATTTCTGTCAATCCGGAAATTATTTTTTAATTTGGCAATGGAAATGTGAGGCACAAAACGCCGCTCGTTTACAGACAGGTGCAAATATTCCAGTTCGTCTTTGATTCTTTCGGCAATCAGGAAAAGTTTGTCGATATCTCCCTTGACCCCTATCCATAAAACAAAAGGCTTATGAAGGGAAGGAAAACCGTCAATATAGGCAGGAGTTATTTCAAAAGGCGGAATTTGAAAAGAAGCTTTTTTGATAATATCAATCAATTTATCTTTTAGTTCGTTTGGCTGTTCTCCCAAAAAGGCTAAAGTCAGATGAATTTTGGATAAATCAGTTAACCTGGCTTGAGGAATTAGTGTACGCAATTTATCTTGAATAGCTTGAAACTGCAACAAATTCTGCTTTGGAATTTCTAAAGCTATAAAAAACCGCATATTCTTTACTTGACAAGATGATTATATTTTGTTAGCGTAGAAAATACAATTAAATAATAATAAACCGTGGGACTATTATCCTGCGGACAATCAAGAGCGGTAGATAGAGAATTGGCTCGTTAAGCTACCCAGCAACCGTCCGCCAAAGGCGGAACGGTGCTAAACCCAAACCAGACGTCGATTAAAAATCGAACGAAAGGGAGGATTAGGTTCGATGTAACATCGGACAAATAATTTATCCCGCTACGGCGGGATTTTTAATGGAAGGAGGTGTATATAAATGGCAGTTGCTCAAGAAGTGATTGAGCGTATTCTACATTATCATCCTGTAGAGGGACATTCTAGACGAATAGATTTGGGGGAGATTGAGGAAGGGATTTGCTTGGTCTGGGATACGTTTCCTTATCAGAAAAGATTTACTCTTCATCCAACTGAACCCTTGATTATAGAGTGGACGAGACAGCCGGTTTTGGCTCTGGTAGGAAGAGATGGAGGTGGAGCTATACCGCTTGCCTATCGTAGGGATATTGAAAACTTAAGGGATCCGTTAGTCACGAGCATAGCGAGCCGTCTAATTTTTTTCACTCAAGGAAGATAAATTTTTTTATTCTTTAGTCCCTACCAGGTATATTGCCTGCCAGGGGCGGTAGGATGATTTCCAGGTTTCCTTGGAGATTGTTTTACCTGCTTGGGTGACAGTTCTTGAAAAGCTGACATCCGCTCCCCAGGCTGCCCAGTCCACCTGTTTTATTTCTCCCTTGGGTAAAGCGGGATCATCCTGCCGCAGTTCCGCCGGAGGCGGAGTTTGATTGGTTACTATCGATTTGGTGAGGGTAGCCACCCTGTTATCCGGCGTGCCATACAAATCAACATATAAAATAGTGCCTGCAGTATAAGCCTGAATCAGGATATGAGCCGGGGTGTCGTTTTTAAATTGAAAATCAACAGACGGATAAAAGACCGTAGCATCCAAACCCGGCGGAAAACCCTGCTCATAATAACCCACCCGGTAGGCATGAGCGGTTCTTTTAACCACCGGCAATCCCGCATTTAAGACCGCCCGGAAAAGGGTGGTTGAATCCTGGCAAACTCCCCCCCCGTCATCCAGAACTGTCCGGCCTTCTTTAATCACGTAGGCTTTTCTAAACCCGGTGGCCTCGGTAATGTCTCCTACGGTCGCATTAAAAGAAAAAACTTCGCCCGGTGGTACTAATACGCCGTTTATTTTTTGGGCGGTTAAGTTAATATTATAAATCCTGTTGGGGATGGAGCCGGCAAAATAAGAAATGCCCCGGCCCAAAAGCTCCCTGATCCCAAGCGAGTTAACATCTTGGGTTTGCACTTTGGGCTTGACCACTGCTACCGGCAAGGCGATAGTTTTAGTTTGTTGCGTCAGAGCCTCGGTCAGCAGTTGATAAGTTTGATCTTTGTCTAATTTTCTGCCTTCTCTGGAGGAGGCAAAAGCAGTCACTCGTTTGGTAGCCGGATTAAATTCAAACAAGCCTTCCTGGACTTGGCTGTCAATTTCGGCGGCAATTTTACTAAGGTAAGCGTCAGTTTTATCAGCATCCAGCAATTTTTCCCCCCTGGTTAAATCCAAAATCCCCAGTAGCTGTTTGGCATCCAGCTCCCAGGTTTTGGAGTTAAATTCCAGTTTGATGGGATCTTTTAAACTTTCCAGGGCTTGTTTGGCCGCTTGGACATGGCTGGTTTGGATCTTGGCCGGAATAATCTTGAAAGGGAGTTCCAAAGATGTTTCACCAAAAAGCAAATATTCTCCGATTAAACTTTTGAGCTCATCCTGATCCAGTTCCAGCCCATCTTTTGAATCTTCAATATCAATTCTGGCTTCATCAAAATAAAGCTTGGCATCCTGGGGAGGCTTAAAAACGGCCCGGGCTATTTTTTGCAGCTGCCCCTCGATATTAAAATAGACTTGAGGGTAAATCTCGTAACCGGAAAACAGGGTTTTAAGCTGTTCCCGGCGGCTTTCCCGGAAAGCTTCATCTAAAGCTCCCAAATCCAGTTTGGCTGATGCGGTGGCCAGGTCAATGATAAAATCCCCAAACTGCAGAGCTTCGCCGGCCCTTTGGGAAAATTTGGCAGATGCGACTCTTTGGGCCTGGGCTTTGGTTAAAAAGGTGATATTGGTGTCCCCCACAAAAGTAAAGGGTAAAAATTTATCGGAAAAAATTACCCGGTAGGTCAGAATGAATAAAGCGATCAGAATAATGAATAAAGCGATTGGCCAGCTATAGTTTTGAACTTTGAACTTTGAACTTTGAACTTGTTTTCCCATGGACCTATTTTACCCCTATTAGGATATAATGAGAATAGACCTGTGGTGAGCGAAGTCGAACCATGAAGAAAATAATTATTATTGCCTTGTCTTTGGCCATTATTGTGGGGTTTTTGTGGTGGAAGTTTGGGCCCAATCTTTTTAAGCAGTCAGGGCCGTCAGGACCGGTGGAGTTAACCTACTGGGGTCTGTGGGAAGAAGAGGATCTGTTGCGCCCCCTGATTTTGCAGTTTGAAAACCAAAATCCCAATATCAAGGTAACTTATGTCCGCCAGTCCTCTGTCAATTATAAATCCCGGGTCCAGACCCAGGTAAGGGAGGGAACCGGCCCGGATGTTTTCCGCATACATAACTCGTGGCTGCCCATGTTTGCAGCTGATTTAGTGCCGGCTCCGCCGGATATCTTTACTTTGGATGAATATAAAAACACTTTTTATCCGGTGGCGGCTGAAGCTTTAGTTGGAAACGGACAAATTTTGGCCGCTCCCATGGAAATTGATGGTTTGGCTCTTTATTACAATGAAGAGATTTTAAACGGGGTGGGTGGTAAAGCGCCCAAATCGTGGCAGGAGTTTATTGAAACGGCTGTCAAAATGACTGTGCGGGATAGCTCGGGCGTGGTCCAAACTGCCGGAGCAGCCCTGGGAACAGCCGGGAATGTTGACCATTTCTCGGACATTTTGGGATTTCTGATCTTGCAGCAGCCCGGAGCAACTCTGGAAAATCCGGCTACCCAACAGGTAGCAGAGGTCTTGCGTTTTTACACCGGTTTTGTGACTGACCCCCGCAAAAAAACCTGGGATGTTAATCTGCCCAAATCAACCGACATGTTTGCCCAGGGCCGGCTGGGTTTTTATTTTGCTCCCTCCTGGCGGGCCCATGAAATAAGAGTGGTCAGCCCCAATTTAAAATTTAAAATTGCGCCTGTCCCGCAGCTTAAAGCTGCCAGCCCGGTAGCCTACGCCTCTTTTTGGGCCGAGGCTGTGGCCAAAACCGGTAAACACTCCAAAGAGGCCTGGCAGTTTGTCAAGTTTTTAACATCAAGCGAGGCGGAAAAACTTTTTTATCAGGAAGCTGCCAAAATAAGACTTTTTGGGGAGCCGTATTCCCGGGTGGATTTGCAAAAAGAACTGATCAATGATCCTATGGCCGGGGCCTATGTGGCCCAGGGGCCCTATTATAAATCCTGGTATCTGTCCAGTAAAACCATGGACGGGGGGATTAATGATGAGATTATTAAATACTTTGAAGATGCAGTCAATTCTACCCTGTCGGGAGGAGATCCGCTCTCTGCTTTGCAAACGGTCCAAAGCGGAGTTAAACAGGTGCTGGATAAATATACCAAACCTGTACCTGCTGCCTCACCACAAAGATAATTATGAAAAGAATATTAGTTTTGCAACATGTAGAAAATGAAAGCCCTGGGAGATTACAGAGTGTAGCTAAAAAATTTGGTGCTGTTCTCGACAGAGTTGAGTTGTGGAAAAGCGGTTGTCGTATGCCCGATATTGGTCAGTATCAAGGGTTGATTATTTTGGGAGGACCAATGGGGGTTTATGAAAATTATTCTTCTGAAGCCGAGGAGCTGGAAGTTATTAGAAAAGCTGATGAACTTACGATTCCAACAATGGGTTTTTGCTTGGGTAGCCAGTTAATTGCTCACTATCTGGCAGCTGATGTGCATAAAAATATAAAAGACGGAAAGCATGTTAAAGAAATAGGTTACTATGATGTTGAGCTCACTGGCGAAGCTGCAGACGACCCATTGCTCAAAGATTTTTCGTCTCCTTTAAAAGTTTTGCAGTGGCACGGAGACGCTTTTGATCTTCCTGAAGAAGCGACTCTTTTGGCTACTGCGCCTTTGTGTGAAAATCAAGCCTTTAGAATTAGAAATATGTGGGCGTTTTTATTCCATTTTGAATTCACCCCGGATATGATTAGAAGGCAAATTGAGGTTGATCGGGAATGGATACATAAAGATTTTGATATAGTTGAAGAAGAAGTAGTTGCTAAAGCAGAAGAGTTAGATGGTTTAATGGATGAACAATGCGGAAAACTTTTTAATAATTTTCTATCTATGGTTAAATCAAAATAATTTTGTGGTAAAATACCAATATGCAAAAACAGGTGTTAAATTACAGGATTATTATTGAACCGGAAAAAATGGGCAGGAGAACTGTTTATAATGCTGCTTGTCCTACGCTCGGGGTGTTTGATTATGGGGATTCTATTGATGAAGTCCTAAAAAGCATCAAGGATGGCATTGAACTGGCTATTGAGTGTTTGCGGGATGAGGGGCAGGAAGTGCCGGTTAGGTTTTCAAACTGGTAAAGGCAAGGGAAGTCATGTTAGATTGACTCACCCAAAACCTGTTCCGGAAGGAACTTTGCGAAAAATTATCAAACAAGCAGAAATTACAGAAGAACAGTTAAACGATTTAAAATGAAACTAGTTGTTGCTTCTGATGAAAGAACTGCTTTAACTGATTTTGTGGTGGACTGGTTAAAGTCAAAGGGACATCAGCTGATTTTGCGGGGGATTTTGGGTAATCCGCCCACAGACAGGTGGGTGGAGATTGGTAAGGAAGTGGCCTTTATGGTGGCTGAAGGGCAGGCCGAGCGGGGGATTTTGTTTTGCTGGTCGGGAACAGGAGTGTGTATGGCAGCCAA
>JACPEZ010000049.1 GCA_016183225.1 Candidatus Daviesbacteria bacterium | reverse complement strand
CTGAGCGTACCTGTGGTGAGCGTAGTCGAACCAGTCGAAGTATTTAGCATGCAGACTATCTTAACATCAGTCCAATAAATTTGACAATCGGCTCATAGTGTGGTAAAAGTGTAACATGAATTTAGGAGGCAAAGAGAGATTTTTAGGTGTTTTACTGGGAATTGTCTATACCGGGTGTCAGGCGGCACCTGCTACTCCTGAATCTGTCCTGCCTACTCCTGCCCCAACAGCCACAAGAGGATTTACCGGAGGAAAGATGTATGATGGTATGTGGGACTTGTTAGCTTCACAAAGGATTTTTTATAACACTTTACTTGGCCATGCGGGTCGGGAAACTGATAAAGGTTATAATCCATTTTATCAAGATAAAACAGAATATTTAAGATTTAACGGAGATGAACTGCCTTGTACAATGTTTTTCAGGTTCGAAAATGGAGGGGGTTTTACGCTCGCAAATTGTGATGGGTTTATTGGAACTAACACCTTTCAATTATCTGGAGCAGGAGACCCGGCGCCGTCAATTTGTGCGCCATTTTCCGATAAAAAAAGAGATCTCTATCGGAAATTAATGGATGATTTTAGATTTGACCAAGAAGCAGATCGGGATTTGATTGGAGCAATAATGCGGGGAGCAACCCCTGATTGCGGTTATTTTTTAGATATTCAATCTGATAAGCCACTTCCTCCCAAAAGGGGTGAATTTAGAATAAAAGGGTAATTCCTAAGATTTCAGTCAAAATTTTAATTTTCCAACTAGACAATTTTGAAAAGGATTGTTATTATCAATTCCTATGACAAAACTTTTGGATTTTTGGGCTCCTTGGTGTGTAGATTCTCAAACTCCTGTTTTAACTGAAAATGGTTATTTACCTGCTTCAAAAATCCAGGTTGGTATGCAACTTATAACAGTTGATCCAAAAACAAAAAAACAGAGCCTTAAAAAGGTAAGAAAAACAAGGGTCTTTAAGGATGTTCCATCCACAAGAATAATTTTGGAAACTGGAAGGAATCTAATGGGAGACATTAACCATCTGGTTTTAACCCAGGAAGGATTTAAGTCTTTGGATAAACTTAGCGTTGGAGAGAAAGTTTTAATAAACCCTGCAGCCACTTCAGTTTATGAATCGGTTAGTGATGCAGTCATACTGGAGACCACTGGGAATAGTTTTGCTGATAAAGTTTTAAAAAGTTTAAACCTATTGCCCTTAAGATTAAATGATATGAGATTATCAGTTTTAGCGAGGTTATTGGGTTTTGTGATGACAGATGGTTATTTATATGAAGACTTAAAACACAATATTTATGAAACACATTTTTTTGTGGGTACTGAAGAAGATGCGCAAGATATAAAAACGGATTTACAAATTTTAGGTTTTGATAAACTGGAGATCAAACGACAGATTAAAAATCGCCAAATTGGAGAAAGAAAATTTACAATTAGTATTTTACGATGCCGTAATTTTAATAGAGCATTCTTTTTCTTGCTTAAAGCTCTAGGATCTCCTGAAGGGAGGAAGAAAAATCAGGCGTATTTTGTACCGGATTGGATTATAGATGCTAATTTAAGATTGAAAAGAGAGTTTATGAGCGGTTGGTTAGGTGGAGATGGTTGCAAAATTGACTATAGAATTAGACGAGGTGGTACAACTTCGCATCATGCAGGGTTCTCGGTTAATGCTATTGAATTTCATAAAGAAAAAAATTTAGAAGAGGAGGGAATTCTTTATGCAAGACAATTAGAACTGCTTCTTGAGGAGCTGGGTGTTGAGGTCAGAGAAATTTCCAGTGGAGATGATGAAGATGGCGTAATAATTTATTTAAGAATAGCTAACAATTATCATTCATTACTGAATTTAGCAAAAATTGGTTATGCTTATGCTGCAACCAAAAATAAATCAGTTCCTTTTATAAGAGAATTCTTGCAATACAGATTGCAGGAAAGAAGCAGTTATGCCGAAGTTAAACAGACTGTACTGCAGCAACTGGCATTAGGAGTAAGTAATAAGCTTATAGCGGAAGATTTACAAATACCGCTACAGACAGTTGTTAGTTGGAGATATACAAATAGGGATACCGATATTGTTCATCCGTCAGAAAGCGGTGAAGCTAGATTTGATAAATGGTTAGAAAATCGACAACAGGGTGATTTGTTATGGGAAAAAGTTAGATTAGTGGAGGGGATAGAGAGTAGAGATGTGATAGGTATTACAGTAGCTAATCCTCATACTATAGTTACAAACGGTATCGTTTCTCATAATTGTGGGCCCTGCAAAATAATGGAGCCGGTTTTGGAAGAGCTGGAAAAAGAGCTTAAAGGAAAAGTGGAAATTGAAAAAATTAATGTGGATGAAAATCCCCAGAAAGCTTCAGAATATGGAGTAATGAGCATACCTACTTATGTGGTTTTAAAAAATGGCAAAGAAGTGGCCAGAAAAATTGGGGTCACTGCCAAACAAGAACTGATAAAATTACTACAGAGTTGAATTTTAAGACCAAAGTCATTCAAATTGTTAACAAAATCCCATTTGGTAAAGTTACCACCTATGGTACTGTGGCAATCATGGCAGGGTTGCCCAGAGGGGCAAGATTTGTGGGGGGAGTGTTGCATTTTAATATTGACGCTTCTCCCTGGCATCGGGTTATCAACAGACACGGATTTATTTCCACCAAATGTTTGGATCACCCTAAAGCTTTACAAAAAGCTTTGCTTGAACAGGAGAACGTAGCGGTCAGCAGGGATTTCATGGTAAACTTACAAAAGTATGGCTGGTTCGGATAAAAATATTTGGGTGATTGCCAATTGGAAAGCCAACAAAAATATCCAGGAAGCTCTGGATTGGGTGGCTAAAGTTGGACCGCAAATTCCCAAACAAAATAATCTAAAAGTAGTGGTTTGTCCAACTTTTTCTGTCCTGTCTGAAGTTAAAAAAGCTATCCAAGTGGGCAATTTTCCGATGTTGACAGGTGCACAGGATTTGTCACCTTTTGGAGTCGGAGCTTATACAGGGGAAGAACCTGCAGCTATTTTAAAACAGTTTGTTGATTTGGCAATTTTGGGACATAGTGAAAGACGGCAAAATTTTGGGGAAACCGATGAAATGGTTTCTCAAAAAGTAGCTCAAGCTTTGGCAAATAATATTACTCCCTTGGTTTGTGTGCAGGGTAAAGATACACCTGTTCCGGATGGAGTCAAGCTAATAGCCTATGAACCCATTTTTGCCATTGGCACCAGTAATCCGGATACCCCCCAAAATGCCAGTATGGTAGCAAAAAATTTTCCGGGAAAAGAAGTTTTATATGGCGGCTCTGTAACGTCAACAAATGTTAAAGCTTTTGTCCAACAAGAAAATGTTCATGGGGTGCTGGTGGGAGGAGCCTCTTTGGAAGCGGATGAATTTTTAAGAATTGTTAAAGCTTGCGAGGAGATTTAGGTGAAGAGAATTAATCCCTTGAAAAAAAAGCGAGTAAAAAAGCTCCTCAAAAAGTTTTTGCCTGTTATTTTGATCGTTTCGATACTGATGGCAGTAGCCATTTATTTTTCCACTTCTTCTTCCACCTCTTCGGTGGTAAATTACATTTTTTCCGGTACTTCTTTGAAATCGACCAACGGTTTTGTTAATGTGTTGCTTTTAGGTCTAGCCGGAGGCAATCATGACGGCTCCACCTTGACAGATACCATCATCATTGCGTCTTTAAACCTTAAAACAAAAAAAGTATATCTTCTTTCCATACCCAGAGATTTATGGCTGCCTGCTTTGAGAGTTAAGGTTAATGCCGTTTATCAATCAGGCGGTTTAAATTTGGCCAAGATTGTCACAGGCAATATCGTTGGTTTGCCAATTCATTATGGATTGAGGGTAGATTTTGCCGGATTTGTCAAGGCGGTTGATATTTTGGAGGGCATTGAAGTGACAGTGGAGCGTCAATTTGATGATTATAATTACCCCATTGCCGGCAAGGAGGAAGATCTGTGCGGTTTCAGGGAAGAGGAGAGGGAATTTTCCGAAGAGGAGGCCAAAGGCTTGAATATTTTACCAGGTAAACAAAAGGTGTTGATTTCACCGGAGGGTACAATCGCCACTGATTCGGCCAAAGAAGATCAGGGGGCAAAATACTTTACCTGCCGGTTTGAACGCATTAGTTTTAAAAAAGGAAAAACTTTAATGGACGGAGAAACCGCCTTAAAATTTGTCAGAAGCAGACATGGCACCAACGGTGAAGCTTCGGATTTTGCCCGTTCCAAAAGGCAGCAACTTACTTTGCAGGCATTGCGAAGCAGGTTATTATCAGCGCAAACTCTTTTGGATGCGCAGAAACTCTCACAACTGACCAAGACTTTTGGCAGCAGCATTGATACGGATATTTCCGTTAAAGACTCCCTGGAATTTGCCAGGTTGTTTAAAGATGTAGACAGCGTCCAGAATTTTATTTTGGATGATTCGCTGCTCGCGCATCCCAACCCGGCAGATTATGGAGGGGCTTATGTGTTAATATCCGAGGACGATGATTTTTCCAATATCCAGGAGTATGTCAGAAGAGTTTTAAGGGAGGAGGCAGATGAAAACAGTTCTTCTGCACGGACCGGGAATAACTAGTTCCCGCCAAAAATTATCTGAAATCAGGAAAAAATTTAACCCGGAAGAGGTGATAATCTTTGAAGAAGGATCAGAAATAAAGGATATTCTAACTAACTTGCAGTCCCAATCTCTTTTTGGCGGCGAAAGATTAATTGTAGTTGAAAATCCTCCAGAAGATTTTTCTTTTGATTCTAGCGACTTGACTCTAGTTCTCTGGTTTGATCACGAAATAGATACAAAGCACTTTAAAGGCGATATATTTTTCTTTCCGGAGGCTAAAGAAATTTCAGTTTTTCCCCTTTTAGATTTTCTGGGGCAAAGAGATAAAAAAGCCTATCTGGAACTGGATAAATTAAAACAAAATTACGACAGCCAGTATTTAATAACCATGATTTTATATTTGCTTCGTAATTTAGTAGCTACCCCAAAAATGGCCAAGGATTTTGTCAGAAGGAAAAATGAAAAAATGAGAAAAAATTTTTCCACAGATGAATTGGTTAATTTATATCAATTTGTTTTAACTACGGATTTTAAAATAAAAAACGGATTAATGGATGAAACCCAAGCACAGTTTTTACTGGTTAATGCTTTTTTGCATTAAATCCAAATCTTTTTGATCAAATTTTCCGTCCCCATTTAAATCCACTTTATTTTTCAAAGCCAGCGCATAATCGGAAGAATTTATTAAACCGTCTTTGTTCAAGTCAAGCTTGCTGATTTGGTTGCCGGAGGAAAAAGTTAAATCCACATTTTGGCCTAACTTGATGGGAGGTAAAATTGACAGCTCCAGCAACTTAAAAACAGCATTGGCTACTTTCTGATCGGCTATGATGGTGACTTTGGCCAGTTGATCCTCCCCGGGCTTGAATATATCAGCCAGATCGCTTCTTCGTATGGAAGAGAGGGGAATGATGAAGTTACCGGATTGTTTGATTAAGGCCGATTGAGTAATGGCGCCCTGGATAGATAAATAAGCAATACCATCCTCCAAAGGCTCTTCGCCGTTTAGCACAGAGCCAATAACGGGCTGGAGGGTATTTTGGGTTTGGGACAAAGGCGCGGTTGTGACCTCAAAAATTTCCGATTTAACTTTACCGGAGATAATTCTGTATTTGTAAGTTGTATTGGGCTGTAAATTTTTAAGAGTTACGAAATGGAAGACATGAGCCTGCGGGGCGTTTTCGTCTCTATCGTCTATGGCAACCTGTTCATCGGCGCTTCTGGATCCAAAAGTGACAAAGGATACAACTTCGACCGGGGTTTGCCAGGAAATGGTCGCTGACAAGTCTTCAATATTAGCGACAGTGATATTTTGGGGGGTGATGTCGGGTGTAGCTTTGGTAATAAGCACCTGTTCTCTTAAAACTAAAAATATGCCGATGACTATACTGGAGGCAATAACGGCCAATCCCAAAATAGTAGGAATTTTGAATTTATTTAAAATTTTGATCATGATTTACTGCAGTCCCTGTAAATTAAAGTCAGGACTGATTGGTTCAACCACCTCCTGCCATTTTGCGGGCATCTCTACTTGAGAGCGCGTATGCACTATATCAAAAATCACCCAGGCAATCACAGTGATTAAAGTTAATATAGTTACAATGAACCAGTATTTTTGAGTCATGCTTTTATTTTAAAAAAAATGCTTTTCCGGAAATTGACATAATCAGATTTTTCCCCTCGCTTGGCCTGTTTAATGTTATCTTATCTACGGAGATTAACCGGTTTCCAGAAATCAGATCTTGTAAGATGGCCGTTAAAGTTTGATAAGAACCTTCGGTATTAAAAGTAAAAGATACTTCCTGCAACTTGTTTTCCGGATTTTCGTTTGTAGCGATTAGAGTTAAAGGTTGAATCTGTAAGGCGGAAATTGAAGCCTCATAGGTGCGCGCGGATTGCTCGAGAGTTTGAATTAGCGATTTTAAATTAATGGTATCCGGTATAGCTTGCTGAATTTTATCTTTAGTAGATTGGTTAAGCCTTTGGTAGTTTTCTTTGCCTTTTGCTAAATTTTCCGCTTTCTCATTAATTTGGGCGACGATTTTATCCGCATCGGCGCGTTTCTGCTGCAATACCAGAATTGTTTCAATTGTTGGTTTGATCGCGAAAATGATGAAAACTGTCATAGTTAGAATAGTGAGGATGACCGGTCCGTAAGTTTTAACAATAGGCATACCGGTAACAGGCTTAATATATGTAAAGTATCTAAAATAACGATTGGACTCTTTCATAAAGTTTTTCCTGACAGAATATTGACAGATGCATCAATGGTAAATTTTAAAATGTTTTCTTCCAGTCCTGCGCTGGTCAGGCTTACATCGGTAAAATATTGGTCATCTTTTAGTCTGCTCATAAAAGTAACCAGATCGATGTTGTCTGGTGTTTGCGCATTGATTTGAACAGTTATTTTATTCACTGTTTTCTCCAAGCTTAAGCTGTTGATTTTGACAGCAACGGGAGTATGTTCGGTAAGCTTTTTCAGCAGTGTGTCGTAGTTTGGACTATTTTGGCTAAAGGCATAAATTGTTGATAGTTTAAGTTGTGTTTGTCTGATTAATGTTTCATCGGGTTTTAAACTTTCGATGAAGGGAATTTGTTCTTCGATAGTTTCTTTTCTGGCGGCCAGATCGGCATCCAGTTTGAAGCGGGTAAAAAAAGCGATTAGCACCACTGCCTCCACCAGGATGAAGATAAAACGTCCGCTGGAAAGAAGCCAACGAAAAAACTTAACCAATAGTTTTTCCGGATTACTCTGTGGTTTAAGAAGGTCAAGATTGATGGTGATCTTGGATTTTGACTTGGGCATGAGTATATTATACGCCCTATTTTGATTTTTTCGATAATCTGGATTTAAGCCGGGCAGCCTTGTTGGGATGAATCAGCTTTACTTTGGCAGCTTTATCAAGAGCTGAAAATGCCTCCTGCAAATTTTTGGCAGATTTTTCCTTGCGCGCTTTTTTAATTAATGTTTTTAAGATAAGTTCTCTTTTTTTATTGCGAGCTGTTCTTGTCTTGTCTTTTCTGACCTTTTTAATGGCCGATCGTATAATAGGCATGGCATGTATAGTACCATAAATGCTACTATATTTAAAATATGGTTAAAAATTTGTTTTCACTTCTTTATTCAAGACAGACATCAATTCTTTCGGCAGCCTCAATAATTATGGTTACCATGATGTTATCCAAAGTCCTGGGTCTTGTTCGTGACCGACTGCTGGCTCATGTATTCTCGCCTGATAAAACAGATATTTTTTGGGCGGCATTCAGATTGCCGGATTTGATTTTTCAGATCATTATTCTGGGGGCTTTATCAGTTGCTTTTATACCTGTTTTTACGGAAAACCTGGAGGGTAAAGGTAAAGAAAAAGCTTTTGAGATGGCAAGGGCAGTGTTAAATGTCTTCCTGTCTATATTTATTTTGACAACTATCCTGATTTTTATTCTGTCCGAGGTAATAATTACCAACTTTATATCTCCCGGATTTTCGCCGGATCGGCAGATGCAAGTTGTTGCTTTAACAAGAATAATTCTTTTTGGGCAAGTGATTTTGGTTTTGGGGTCGTTTTTTATTGGCATTTTGCAATCTTTGCAAAGATTTATCGTTCCGGCGCTGGCCCCTGTTTTTTATAATTTGGGAATTATTCTGGGAATAATATTTCTATCCGGCGATTTTGGCATTACCGGCGCTGCATACGGAGTAGTCATAGGCGCGCTGTTGCATGCTTTAGTGCAACTGCCTTTGGTTTGGAGGCTGGGGTTTAGGTTTAGCTTTCCTCCTAAATTCTTCCATCCCGGCGTCAAGGAAATAATACGGCTGATGAGCGTTCGAACTTTTGGTTTGGCTGCCGAACAGATTAATGAGACGGTTGGGTTGGCGCTGGCATCCCTTGCCGCAATCGGGTCTGTGACTTATTTAACATTTGCCCAGCACCTGCAAGTTGTGCCAATTGGTCTTTTTGGGGCAACGCTTGCCCAAGCTGCTCTGCCGGTCCTTTCATCCGAGCGGGCCCGCGGCAAGATAGAAGAATTTAAGATAACGGTTCTAACCACCTTGCATCAGATCCTTTTTTTGGCCTTACCCGCGGCAGCTATTTTAATAGTTTTGCGAATTCCCGTTGTCAGATTGGTCTTCGGAGCAAGCCAGTTTGATTGGGAGGCAACTGTTTTAACAGGCGCCACTTTAGCTTTTCTTGCCATCGGGCTATCTGCCCAGGCCATCTCTTTGCTTTTAGTGCGGGGTTTTTACGCGCTCAAAGATACCAAAACACCTGTTCTGGTCTCTTTAATTGTAGTGGTATTAAATATTATCTTGAGTGTTTACTTTATTGTTATTCTGAAGCTTGATGTTTGGAGCATAGGTCTGGCTAATGCCGTTGCCGCCATCCTTTCGGCAGTTTTACTTTTTTGGACTCTTCATTTTAAGGTGGGGAAATTTGATTTGAACAAGATATTGATTCCTTTCCTGAAAATGATTATGGCAGCCATTATTATGGGTGTGGCCTTATACGTTCCCATCAAACTTTTAGATCAGGTGATTTTTGATACCACCAGGACAATTAATTTATTGATCTTAACTTCGCTTTCTTCCGCGTTTGCCTTATCTGTTTATGTCATACTGGTTTGGTTTATGAAAGTTCGAGAATTAGATACCTATGTTGAGCTTCTAAAAAGATTTGGCAAGTTCCAGACAAAGTTTAAATCTAAAGAAATCCTGCCGGAAACTGTCTAATGAATATCCGAAATTTTTGCATTATTGCCCATGTTGATCACGGGAAATCTACTTTAGCTGACAGGTTTTTGGAAATTTGCCATACTGTCCCGGCAGATAAAATGAAACCACAGCTATTGGATTCTTTGGCCTTGGAGAGGGAGCGAGGCATTACTATAAAACTTGCCCCCGTGCGTTTGCAGTACACTCTGAATTCTGAATTCTACATTCTGAATTTGATTGATACTCCCGGCCATGTTGATTTTTCTTATGAAGTATCTCGAACTCTGGCGGCAGTGGAGGGAACAATACTTTTAGTTGATGCAACTGCCGGAATACAAGCTCAAACCCTAGCCCACGGCCTTGCTGCGATGGAGCAAAACCTCACTTTGATTCCGGTCATTAACAAAATAGATCTGCCCAATGCGGATATTGAAAATACAAAAAAACAACTGGTTGAAACCTTTGGATTTAATGAACAGGAAATACTTTTGGTTTCTGCAAAATCAGGAGAAGGAGTTGAAAAACTTTTAGAGATTATAATAAAAAAAGTGCCTCCGCCTAAAGTAGATCCTTCAGCCTTGCGGGCCCTTGTTTTTGATTCTTTTTATGATCCTTTTAAAGGGGTTGTGGCAGAGGTAAGAATTATCAGCGGACAAACCCCACCTGTTAATACGCCTGTTTATTTTTTACAAACTAAAGCCAGAGGCTATATTTTAGAAACCGGCTATTTTGCTCCGCAGCTTACTCAAAATGAAAACCTGCAATCAGGTGAGATTGGTTATATTGCCACAGGAATTAAAATTCCTGATTTAGTTAGAGTTGGTGATACTATTTCCACAGATTTAGAGGTTTCCCCTTTGCAAGGTTATAGAGAAGTTAAGCCAATGGTGTTTGTGGGGCTTTATCCAATAGACCAGGATGAATATCAGGATATCAAAGATGCATTGCAAAAATTTAAGTTAAACGATCCGTCATTTAGTTTTGAGCCGGAACATTCCCAAGCTTTGGGTTCAGGATTCAGGTGCGGGTTTTTAGGCTTACTTCATGCAGAAGTTGTTCAGGAAAGATTATCCTCCGAATTTAATGTTGATCTTTTAGCAACAGCGCCGTCGGTTGAATATTTGGTTAACGGGAAAAAATTAGATAATCCTTCAGAGTTTGATGAGATGGCCAAAGATATTAAAGAACCATGGGTAAATTTAAAAATCTTTGTCCCCCAAAATTATCTGGGTAATGTCATGGAGTTAGTTCAAGATAAAAGAGGGATTTTTAAAAATATGCAGCATTTTGGGATGCAGGCGGAACTTTTATATGAAATGCCTTTATCAGAAATGATTACGGATTTTTATGATAAGTTAAAGTCTGTTTCCTCCGGTTTTGCTTCTTTAGATTGGAAATTTCTGGAATTTAGGGAAGTGGATGCTGTGAAAGTTGATATTCTGGTGGGAGGGGAAAAAGTGGATGCTTTGTCTCAAATTATAGTTAAGGAAAAAGCAGAGTCTGTCGGTCGGCGGATGGTGGAAAAATTAAAGCAAGTTTTACCCAGGCAGAATTTTGCCATAGCTATTCAGGCGGCAATCGGT
>JACPEZ010000005.1:4520-8611 GCA_016183225.1 Candidatus Daviesbacteria bacterium | reverse complement strand
GCTTTTGGAAAAAATTCAAGCATTCCTCATCATCAGACAGGCGATAAACGATTAACGATTAACGATAAACTGATTCTTCTGGATTTTGGAGTTAAATTAAATGGGTATTGTTCAGATATGACAAGGACCATATTTTTTGGAAAGCCTTCCGAGAAGCAAAGAAAAATTTATGAAACGGTTTTAGAGGCGCAAAAAATAGCGATCCGGTTTATCAATTCAGGTAAAAAAATAAAAGCTAAAGATGTTGATAAAGTAGCCAGAGAATATATTAAATCAATGGGATTTCCTGACATTCCTCATTCATTAGGCCATGGGGTTGGTTTGGAAGTTCATGAACACCCGTATTTATCCAGTAAAAGCAAAGAAGAATTAAAAGAGGGTATGGTATTTTCAATAGAACCGGGAATATATATACCGGATTTTGGTGGGGTAAGGATTGAGGATTTGTTTGTTTTGGAAAACAGAAATTTAAGACAACTGACCACTTCACATAAAAATTTAATTGAGTTAAAATAGTAAATCCACTATGGATCAATGGAATCAGCTTGCTGATCAAGACACTGTCAATAAAACCACCCAAAGCTTAAAAGCTAATGGAATTGATGCTAAATTTGTGAAAAGCGGCGAGCAAGCTAAAGAAGAAGTTTTAAAGCTTATTCCAAAAGGTGCGGAAGTTTTTAACGAGACTTCTGTAACTTTGGATACCATTGGTATACCTAAAGAATTAAATGAATCAGGGAAATACAGTTCTATTCGAAATAAATTAAATTCAATGAATAGAGAAATAGAAGGATCCGAAATGCAAAAAATGGGGGCTGCGCCAGAATATGCAGTTGGCAGTGTTCATGCTGTCAGCGAAGATGGTCGTGTTTTGATTGCTTCCGATAGTGGCAGTCAGTTGCCTGCTTATGCCTATGGATCCACCCACGTCATTTGGGTAGTGGGGACGCAAAAGATTGTTAAAAATACTGACGATGGTATCAAAAGAATTTATGAATATGTGTTACCCTTGGAGAATGAGAGGGCCCAAAAAGCTTATGGCATGGGAAGCGGGGTTAGCAAATTATTGATAATTAATAAAGAAAAAACTCCAGGCAGATTAACCCTGATTTTGGTTAATCAAAAATTAGGATTTTGAGTATAGCCAAAAATCAGCGATTTTTTTAGATGGTTTCCAATTTGGGAAATGATATTTTTGGGTAATTACAACCGCCCCTTTTTTTAGTTCTTTTTGTAATTTTTCCTCCAGTTTTTTAACGCCTTTAGTAAGAAGATAAATATAGATAATATCAGCGTCACCATAATTTTTAGCAAAAATATTGCCATGGAAAAATTTAGTATCTGTTAAATGACGAGCTTTCCATCTGGAATATAAAACTCTGATCCAGGATTGTTCTATGCCAAAAGACTTTGCCCCTATTTTGGCTGCCTCTATTACTACCCGGCCATCACCAGATCCTAACTCATAAAATTTCCTGCCTTTTTTAACTCCGGCCAGTTTTAAGATTTTTTTGATATTGTCCATTTTTGTGGGTACATATGGAGCATCAGACCCGGCAAACCAGGACAGACCGATGAGACAACCTATTAAAATACCACCGGAAATAATTAGTGCGAGATCCATTTATAGATTTCCATATAATTCTTCTGAAGGTTTTTCTATGCGGTCTTTCAATCTATAAGAAGGTCCTTCAATATCAACAACTTCCATCTTTTGGGTGATTCTATCCAACACCATAGCCGAAGTATGGGTATCTCCAAAAGCATTAACCCAAGCTTTGAAAGTCTTATTCGAGGTAAATATGGTAGAAGATTTTAAATGGCGGTTTAAAAGAAGTTCTACTAAGAATTTAGCCAGAGTGTTATTGGGCTCAAATAAGGCAATTTCGTCTAAAATGAGAACTTTTGGCCGGATAAGCGTATTCATTAAGTGCCTGAGTTGCAGTGGATTATCAGAAATTTTATCAATCATCTCATTGAGTGACCTTAAACTCAAAAATCTAACGTCAAGACCTGCATAAATTGCCTCACGGCCCAAGGCTGATGCCAAATGTGTTTTGCCCACTCCTGTTGGGCCTAAAAAAGCTACATTGGTGGCATTTTCTAAATACCTGCAGGAAGCCAATTCGAAAACTAAAGTTTTGTTGATTTTTGTCGGATATGAAAAATCAAAATCCTGTAAAGTTTTATTTATTTCAAACTTGGCATTTCGCATCCATCTGTCAACTCTGTTTCCCTCATCCCAACTGGCCTCTGCTTGTTGCAGTTTTTCAATTAGATCCGAAGGGGTTAAATTTTCTTTGAAAAAATCTTTAGCTAAACGTTTATATGAGGCTAACATTCCATCTAATTTCAGCAACCTAAAATTTTCCTCAATGCGTTCTTCCTGATTAGGTTTTATTGAAATCTGATATTTATTAATTTTCTTTTTACCCATATTAATTTTTTAATAATTGATCATAATACTCAAAAGGACGGACAGGAATTTCCGGATAATTCTTCCAGATACTTTTTTGGTTATATTTTGTTTTAATGGAAATATTTGTGGATTTGAAATCCTTTTTAAAATGCAGAGGATTCTCTATTGATTTACCTCTTTCAGTGCAAAGATTATGTTGGGCAATAAGTTCATTTTGATAGTAGATATTTACTAGTTTGTTCCCTTGTATACTAATCTCTTTGATAAATAATTTTCTCCAGGCATATTCTTTTGGGACCGAATAAAAGTTCTGTTTATATTGGATAAACTGATCTTTGGTGCTAAAGCGTGTTATAGAGGGTGATACTTGGTAATCTGGTAAATTATTTGGGAATCTAAGAAATTCTTTCTCCTTTAACCAGCTATCTATTGGTTTCTCTCCTATTGTAGAGTGTATCCTGTTATTTGCGACTTGATTTATCCAAATGTTGGCCTGTCTATTAAACTCTTCCAAAGATGAGATACTTTTAGTAAATTTAACCCCTTGCATAAAATGATTGCGGACATACTTGACTACAGCCTCTACCTTTCCTTTGTTTCTTGGCCAATACGGAGGGGATGCGATGATTTCAAATCCATAATAGCGGGCAAAATCAAAAAAATTTAAATTTAAACCAATATCTCTCTTCCCTTCAGAGTTTTTTCTATTAAATAGAATAGCAGTTTTAGTATTGTCATAAACAATACTTTCTGGGAGCCTAAGACAAGAACGAAGCAATAAAGTCTTTTCTTCTGTCCATTGATAATAACTGTTTTAAAATGTCCCCAGTCTACCTGAGCTTGTTGTCCTGGTTCCGTTTCAAACCTAATTGCTCTTTTGTATTTACTCAAGTTTATTCCCGACCTTTTTTGATAAAAATGAGATTTCCTATATGGCTTTATCCAATAATTACTTAACTCGTTTCGCAGATATCTGTATAAGGTTTCATAGGAGCCATTAAATCCCTGATCCTTAATTTCTAAAAAAATCTTTTGTCCGTTGACAACACCTTTTCTTATTCTGGAAATTAAATATTCCCTAAAGGGATTTAAGTCTAATTTTTTCATTGCAAGATTTAATAGAAAGGTCTGGTCGATTATAGTCTACTGTAAGATTTCAGTCAAAATTTGAGGATTTTTTCAATGTTTTGAAGCTAAAGTATTGAAAATAGGTTATAGTAACATTGAAATCTTACACCCCCTTGAAGTGGTGAGCCGAGTGTACCCGCGGATTGTCAAGTTAGCAACATGCACGCGTGCTCGCGACGACGTTTCCGAAAGGGGCTGGTGCGGTCAGCGGAGTTTCAGGGTGCCAAGGATGGCCTGGGCGGTGGGATTCGTGGGATCGGAAACAGCAATCTTGAAGACACCCAAGCGGTCTTGGACGTAGTAGAAGCTCGACTGACCCACCAAACACCGGCTCACTCGGACAGCCTCGACGCCAGCAAGTTGTTCCCTGCTCGTGGCACAAGGGGTTGGCCGACTCAGCCTTCGCGTATCCTCCTCCACCAGATCTTGCACTTGGCGAGCCTCAACAAAGGCGAGATCTATAGAGTCCCCGGGACATTCGAGGGACGAGCTCTCCAGGTCGTCTCCGAGACGCTCCCAACAGCCGGGGGCGAAGTTGAACTTG
>JACPEZ010000005.1:0-4481 GCA_016183225.1 Candidatus Daviesbacteria bacterium | reverse complement strand
GACCCGCGCGTCAGGCGGATAGGCGATCTCGTAGCCGAGTCCTGGGTTGCGATAGAAGCTCCAAAAGGATTGTTCTCGAAGCCGTGCTCCGTCATTTGGTGCCGGCGTTTTCCCACGAAGAGAGGTATCTGGCCTGGGTGGTTCTGCTCCCCTCTGTAAGTACAGCCTTCCTGTGAAGGAGAAGATTCCCACAGCCAAGACGGCCGAAAACAAGAGTACAGTGAGCAGCGGGAAAGGCAAGCGCATCTGATCTCATGTTAAATGCTTCCAAAACCAAGCTTCACGATTGGCCTGTCCCGATGGGCCGAAAGGGGGATTGACAGACTGTTGGTCACAAGAAGCCACCTGCTGAGTCGGGGAAGCGCTGGGAGAGGTGAACGAGATAGAGCCGGGCTAGAGGTGATCTAGCCGCTGGACAGGGTGGTCAAGCCGTACTGGCTGAAGTCTCGGTCAAAGGTGTAAGATTTCAGTCAAAATTTGAGGATTTTTTCAATGTTTTGAAGCTAAAGTATTGAAAATAGGTTATAGTAACATTGAAATCTTACAGTTACGGGCCGCAATAGCTGCTGACTTGTAAAAAGCGGTTCGCATAACGTGTCGCTTGTGTCATTATAGCGAACCAGTTATAAGGCATGTCAAGAGGGAAGTTGATGGGGATGGTTCAGATAATGGGGGTTATGAGAACTTGTTGAGATGTTCTTGTCAAGTAGGACTTTAAGATAGTCTCGCCAGGATCGGCTTGAAGGTGCTCCTACAGAATGCACGAGAATGTCGGTGAGACCATCTATGCTATACTTCTAAGCTGTATGAGCAATAGAGAAGTGGAGCCAGCCGAGTCGGGGCGCTCAACGGAGGGCTACGAAGGTGAGAATAGGGTAGCTTACGAGGCCCCTGACTCATTCTTCGACACCATAGGTGAGGAGTGGATCAGGGATAGAGCAGAGGCGGTCAGTCGGGGAGAGCCCTATAACCCTGGCCCGTTGATCCCCGGCGAAGGTGAGATTCTTTTGGCGATGCGGAGAGCTGCCCGCAGGGTAGCGGCCAGGCCAACAGGGTCAGGTTGTCCTTCGCCCGCCAAGCCCACGCCTCCCCCAGCCCAATCCGTTTAGCCTCTTGACTGTAAGATTTCAGTCAAAATTTGAGGATTTTTTCAATGTTTTGAAGCTAAAGTATTGCAAGATACGCTATAATAACATTGAAATCTTACACCTCCACCTGCCTGTCCCTGCTCCATTCAATCAGGGTGAAGAGGTTCGAGCGCTCGACCGCCAGCTCGACATTCACACGGGTGTCACAGATCGCCAGGTGGTGGTCTATGAACCGGGGGGCATCTATGCGGGAGCGGGCAAGGTCCGAGGCGGAGACGCCCAAGGCCTGGGCCACGACCGCCCTTCCCTTAGGACCCACGCTCAGGAAGAGGCGACCGGAGCCGACCCCGGTGCTGGACGGGAGCCGCCTGCTGTCGAGGTAGCCGGCGTGCGTCAGCCTGGCGATGGAGCGATAAGACACCCTGGGGCTTTTGAGGGTCGGAAAGATGCGCTTGGCAACGTGAGCCGAGCTACAGCCACCAAAGAGATAGACCATCACGATAATCGCCATGTCCCTTTTGGTTAGGATAATCTGGGCAGACATATCTGGTTACAATATCAAGTATTTGACGGAACTTCAATAATGCTCTATACTGTAAGATTTCAGTCAAAATTTAGGTGATTTTTCAATGTTTTGTGCCTAATACATTGCAAGATACGCTATAATAACATTGAAATCTTACAGGTCATGTCTCGTTTGGTTAGGATAAGTTGGGCAGACATAATTGGTTACAATAGCAAGTAGTTGACAGAAATTCAATAATGGTCTATACTACGGGTTTATATGGGGGGAATCGAGCGAGTAGAACAGCATCCAACTCCAAAAGAAGGCCGTGAAGCCAAGCGCCAGTCCCTTGGCGATCGTGTAGAAAAGGACCAGCTGCACCCCCCGCTTGTAGCGGGAGATATCGACGAAGATGACGCCCGCCGCTTCGCCGTCTTCAACTGTGTCAACCCACCTATCAGGCTTCCCCGAGCGGTTCTCAATGAATGGTTCGAGCAAGGGTTGATCACAGCCGAGGACGTGACCGAGCTAGCTCAGGAGAAAAGCGAATAGGGGTTTCCCCTTACCCCGAGTGTAAGATTTCAGTCAAAATTTGAGGATTTTTTCAATGTTTTGAAGCTAAAGTATTGCAAGATACGCTATAATAACATTGAAATCTTACAGTATTACTTCTTGAATAATTTTAAAAGAGCAATCTTTAAAGGAGTTAACTTGTCGATTGCTGTAAATAAGATGTAAACCGGCCAATTAAATACTAAATCATAAGTTCCCAGATATTCTACAAGTTGTCCTCCGTATCCTTGTTTAAATTTATGAAATCCATAAAATGGATCTTTAGGGTTGGCATTAGGTCCTAATGCTCCCCACATGTCAAATTTTTTAAGGCCTAATTTTTTGCCCAATTTTATGGCTTCCCAAGCAACCAGATTATTTGCCATCACTTCCGGATGATCTTTGGAAGAACCCCCATAAGGATAATACAGGGTGTCTGCCTCTTTTAAAGTAAGCCACGCTTTTCTATGATATTGTTCATTGTGGCCATGATAACCCTGCCTTTGGGTAGTTTCAAAATAAAGTTTTAAATAAATTTCAAAAGAGCGGTCATCTGTTCTTTCCTCAACTTTGACTCCGTGTTTTTGGGCTACTTTAATGTTATATCTGGTTTTCGGGTGCATGTTTTTTAGCAGTTCTTCTTCTGACTTTGTTAAATCCACAACAAAATTATATTTGGTAAAAAGAGGTTTGGGTGATTTAATGAAATTTGACGGTAGACGGTAGACGGTAGACGGTAGACGTACATCTGGTTCTATTTTTATAAACGCGCAATTATTTTCTTTACCAATTTTTTTCAAAGCTTCTGCCAATTTTTGATCCGGCATTGGCCCTTTTGGCAGGTAACCCACATTAAAATTAGTAAATGGAATTTTGTGTAAAGTTATCTGAAAAGCGTCGTATCTTAAAACTTTTATCCCCAAAGATTTTCTAAATTCCCCCCATTCCCAACTTTGAATGACATGGGTAACTAATTTATTGTATTGCTGTTTATTGGCGATCGGCCGTAAATTCATGCGACCATTGTATCAGAATATGGTGATTTTGGCTTGGCTGCGCAAGGTTTGGAATTTTTCATTGAAAATTTGAGATAACTTTTGCTGTTTGAGTAAGTTTTCCGCCTCTATTTCTTGTTTTGCTGATTCGGTTGCTTGCAGCTGATCCCTGCTGGTTTCCAAAAATTTCTCCATTTCTTCTGCAGAGACAGTTGCTTCTTTTAAATATAGCTTTTCAATTGACAGCTGCAACCTAATCTGATTCTTGATGGAGTTTCTGTCCTGCCCTTGAGCAGCCAATATCTCATCCATTGTTTTTGCTCCTCCCAAAGAGACTTCAATTTCCTGAATCTTTTTACCAATCTCTTCATCTGTTACCAGTGCATTGTTTTTTCTGGCTTCGTCCAGGATAATTTTTTCATTAATGAGTTGATTTAAAATTTGCGAGCGGAACTGCTCATTTAATTTAAGCTGCAGCTCTATATTAGTAATAGGAGATCCGTTAACCATGGCTGCCACAAACCAATCTTTCTTAAAAGTTGCTAAAAGTAAAAGCCCCAAAATTAAAAGTACTACATAAAATTTTTTGGATGAGCGGAATTTTTTTAAAGAATCTAATTTGACAAGTAAATTATTAACAAAACTATATGGTGGTGTTTTGGCCATTTGTTGATAATAGCAAAGAGTGTATATAATGTAAATATGCTAAAAATATTACTGCCCATACTGGTGATTCTTGCTCTGGCAGGATTTTTTTATTTTAAATTCTCCTTGTCAACTAAAGAACCGGTTAGCCCGGCGGCAAAAGATACCGAAAATATTAAAACTTATCAAAGTTTAGATTTTCAGTTTCAATATGGTCAGGAGTGGAAAGTTTTAGAAGATTCTGAAGAGGAGTTTGATGAAAGGGGAAACGGGACTTTTAGAAAAAATTTTACCGGATATGTGGGGTATGAGCCGGGCAAATTTTTGGGGGCAGTGGTGACTTTGGATCAATCAGGCTCATATGAAATAAATCCATTTACAGTTTGGATTTTTGATAATCCCCAAAATTTAACCATTGAGGCTTGGCATCATGACTATTGGTACTATCCTTTTGTCTGGGGGGACTTTACCGATACAGGTAAATTTGTCTTAGCTCCCCAGGATGAGGCCACTGTTTCCGGGCAACCGGGCAAATCCGGCATTATTGATTACCGCGAAGGCAAGCCAAAATTTATTTATGTTGCCAAAGACGGGAAAATGTATTTATTTAGAATTATAGGCAGCGAGGGCGAGAAAATTCTTCAGAGTTTTAAGTTTAATTAATATGCAAAAAGGACAAACTTTAATTTTTATTTT
>JACPEZ010000048.1 GCA_016183225.1 Candidatus Daviesbacteria bacterium | reverse complement strand
CCAAAAAAGACTTGCGGGGGTGGGTAGTGTTGGAGTAAGCTGAAATTGTGACGGGTATTTGATGAGTTTGAAAAGGCTGTCCATTATAGCAGTTTATTTTTTAGTGGGTTTAATACTGGCAGGCAGCGTGTTGGCAGCTGCTGTAGTCAGAATAACTGTCCAGGATCAGGAAATTGATTTAAATGATCCCGGGGCTAAAATCAATATCCGTCTAAACGGTGAAAAAAGTCAATCTATCCCCATTGTTATTACTTACGATGACGGTTCAACCAGATATTTGGGTTTTATCTTTAATTATGAACCTCCTCCGGCTCCGCCGCCCGCACAAACCTGTCCTTATCAGGAAGATCCGCAGAATTGTCCTTATGGAGGAACGCGTTCCTGTACCGGCACCTGGCAAGGCGGAGTTTGCAAATACGATGGCGCTGTTGATCCGGCCTGCAGTGAAACCTGCAACCAGGCTCCGGCTCCAAGAGGCTGTTATGATTCTCAAGATTTTAGCGAATATGTCAGATGTGGAGGTTGTGGAGAAGAGATCTGGGCTTGTTATGACGAAGACGGCAGGCACGAGAAGGCTTTTTATGGGGGGGATACGGCAGGTTATTGCACCGGCCCTGACTGGTGCGGTCAAAGCCAGCCTCCTCCCGAATCCCAACCAGAACCAGAGCCATCATGCGATGAGAATGTATATTTTTGCGAAGACGGCACAGTTGTGCACAAATATGGAGGTTATTGGGACGGTGGCAGTTGTCAATACTACTTTGACAGATTGGAGCCCTGTTAAAAATGAAAAAACAGATTGCCATTGTCGTTATTTTGCTTCTGGGAATTGCGGTCAGCCTTTTTTTATCGCAAAGGCAGCAAATTTTAAAAGGCAGGGCTTCTTTGCAGGCTTATAACGCTTTTGGGGTTAGTTCTTCTGATGGTCAGGTTAGTTGTGAGGGTAATGTCTGTACCTCTAATAGCTTAAACATTACTATGTCGGTTAGGGATTTAACTGCTTTGGAAGTTACCCAAGAGGTGGCCAGCCGGCAATGTCTCTGGCAATCCGCACCTCTTCGATGCACCGGCTGCGGAGTGGCATCTATTATTGAGCAGGACAGTTGCAGCGGGGAAGTGAGAGTAGTGGCAGATGATGTGCACAATAATGAAGAATGTAATCTTCCCGAATGGTGCGGCAGTTATGTGACGCAGAATACAACCGAAAGACCTCCAGAACAACTTCCTGAACCTTCGTCCGAACCTCAGGGAGAACCCCAGCAGGTTTGTGAGGAAAAAAGTTATTGCGATGATAATCTGGGTTTGCGGGTTTTCTGGAATACCTGCAATGGTACTCCCATTAAAGAAGCAGAGTTTGATCCTGAATGCATTCTCCAAGAACAAATAGCCTTGAATTTACAGTTACGCCAGGAAGAGCAGGAAAGATTACAAAACCAGCCGGAACCATCCACGGAACCGTCTCCAGAGCCAACTACAACAGAGTTGTTTAAACCAATAGATACTGGTTTTAGTTTTGATCCTCTTAAATTTGTCCAGGATAGCAAGACCAATGTGGGAAATTTCCTCGGTTCTTTGGGTCAAGCTGCCTTGGAAGAAAGAAATCTGCCAGAGTTAGGCAAGAGTAACCGTCAGGCTCTGGGAAAGGCTTTTTCTGGCTGGCTGAATAATTTAAATAAGAAAGAGGATACTCTGGAAGCTCGCTGTCAGGAGTTTATCCTGTCATCTTACCAATCAGGAGGATTTTTCCTGCCAGAAGAAAATCCTTGTCAGGGGGTAGATCTTACTCAAACGCAAGTAAGCGAAGAAAATCGTCAGAAAGAAAGGGTACAGACTGCAGAAGCATTAGTCAGTGAGGGAGCTGATAATAAAACAGTTCTAACTACTTTCAAGGTTGATTTGGATGCCGAAGAAGAGAAATTAAATGTGGGAGGTTGTTTGATTCCGTTTATCAATAGAGGCTGTGTGACTTGGGACGTGGCTGTACAGGCCAAAGGAGAGGATCTAGGTGCGGTTTTGCGTAAAAACAAAGCTGTTGAGCTGGCCGGGAAGTTGGGGGAGAGTGTTGATAAACCTCTATCGGAGTGGGATCCGCAAAAAAAGGAGTATTTTTTAAAAGCGCTCTCCAAAATAGAGGATTTTGATGTGGCCAAGATGGTGGCAGAATTTGCTATTCCCCTCTCTGTCTACGAAGAAACAGCCTTTGAGTTTGATTTTTGTCGGAAACAGATGGGGAATCTTTGTTTGTTGAATCCCGATACGGGTAACAACTATCTGGCAGTGGCTAATCTTTCCCTGCAAGATATTGAGAAAGCCAATGTCCTTGCTAAGGAGATTAAGCCCGGTTTTGCACCAGAGGATCCTAATTTAGTTCAAAGTCTGGCCAGATTTCTTGATCTGCATCGGGAATTCTTAGATTACTACATTGATGGTAATCCTAAAGGAATAGCATTTGCAGATCCGCAGGTTGCCAGGGGAATGGGTATTTCACTGGAGCAGCTGCAACGAGTTAAAGCAACCTACAGAGCTTGGGAAGATGTAGGCGTGCATATCAGGAAAAATACCTTTTATGGGCAGCAATTATCTCAGAAGCAAGAAGAAACTGTAGTATTAACGGCAGTGGCAGTAGCTACTTTTATAGATCCGGCCTTGCCGCTGGAGGGGATAACCATGTTGGCCAAAGGCACCGCGTCCAAGATTGCCAAACCGGTGGTCAGTAAAGTATTCCAAAAGTTGGGTAAAGAAGAGGGAGAAAAAGTAGTAGAAATGGCCGAGCAGGTTTTGGCTAAAGGTGCTAAAGGAGGGTTATACACAGCGGAAGAGAGACAAGCCCTGGAAAGAATAAATGAGGCAGTAGCAGCAGTCAGCGGAGAGGATATTTTTTTGACTGGTGACACGGCAGCATTAGTGAGGAGTATAGAAAATGGCGGGGGGATAGAGAATCCCGCCTTAGATGCAATTAGAACAGCCACCAGTGATCCCAATTTTAAACAAACTGCTGCACAAGGTCTCAAAAGGGCTCAAACTGGTGCAGATGATCTGAATAAAGCGGCAGTGGTAATTACACCGGAAGATGCCAAATTTGTGTCTGCAGGATCAGGCAATCCTGTTGAGGCAGTTCAAAGAACCGTTGATGGTGTAATAGATGATTTGACAGGAGGAGCCCAGCCCCCGGCCAGTAAATTGGCCGAGGTGGCAGATAGTCTGGATAGAGTGGCAGATAACCTTATAGGAAGACCTCTTGCTCCATGTCCTATTCTTGGTTTAGTGCCAGTGGTTTATGCTGCAGTTAGTACTCCTTGTCCATCAAATCCTTTAGATAAGGTAGCCCATAATTTAGAAGCAGCTTTTGCTAAAGATGCCATTGAAAGAAACATTGAAGAAGCCACAAGTTGGGAAGACTTAATAAGAATTGTGCAAAGCCAACAGACGATTCCTTTGGACTGGAGGATTACAGGTGTGGGAAGCGCTAGTCCCTATTACATCATACAACTGCTGGAGGCGGTCAGCCGAGGGAAGGAACCAGCATACATGTTGCCCAACTGGAAAGGTTTAAAGAAGAAGGCAAGTGATCTTGCGAATGAAGGAAAACCTTTGCCTGTACAAATAGTTCAGCGGGTAGAAAGTGTTGCCAGAGACTCTGGGGAGAATATAGCCAGAATGGTTGATGATATTATTCATCCTCCCCCCACCCAAGTAGAGCGTTTAGAGGAGGTAAATAGAGCTTTGGTAAATGGACAGAAAACAGAGGAGTTGCGAGAATTCTGGAGGAGTATAGTAAGAGATTCGGATGGCTCGTTACAAAAATATCAAGGGATTGTCAGCGAAAAATATTACAAGGGGCCACAGCCGGATTTTGACCTGTCTGATCCAGATACTACCCGTTATATTATGTTCAGTATAAGTACCAGATTAGCATTTTTAGAAGATTTAGCAAGAGGAAGACAGCATGTTTCGTTGCCTCAATTTAAGCAATGGTTAATTGAGTTACACCAAGGGCAAGCTTATAAACACAATCAAAAGCCTGGAGAAATTGTGAGTATAGGAAGTGTAACAGGTGGCTACCATAGTCCTTTTGTGAGAGATGATGTGGTGAAGATAGCCCAGAAATATGGTGATCCTTATACTGAAGCTTTTCAAAAACAAGGCGGCGCAAGAGATCCTTATAAATTAGTCCTGCCCGGTATCAGACCTGAAGGTGGGGCTGAAGATGCCATTTTCAGGCCCTTTTCCAGGGATAAACCCGTCACCGTAATTTACTCTTACCCCAATCCCAGTTATTTTGATGACTATATTGAGCAAATGCAGATAAGGTTGAAACGCTTGGAACTGATGGGTGAAGAGATTTACCTCGAAACTCAATTAAAAGAAATAGCTGAATTTTATCAGTATGCCATAGTTGCCAGGATGTTTAGTGAAGTTAATCAGAGTTTGTTTATGAACATGGTTAATGGATTACTTGAGCAACGAGGCTTAAGGGCTATTCCTCATGGGATTTTAGATTTTGCAGCCTTGAGGCTGCAGCCGGATAATTTTGCCAAATATTTTAATGATGAAGTAGTTAGGGGGCAGGGAGTAAAAAGCATGGATGAGTTGCAAGAATTATGGATTAAAAGCAGGGGGTTGGCTCCATGTCCTATTTTAGTTGGTTTAATACCTGTGGTTTTGGCCCAAGGAGCAGGAGGAGGAAGCCCCTGTCCCAAAAATCCCCTAGCAGCCATGGCCAGAAATGCAGGGAATGCTTTTGAGAAGGCTAAAGATGGGGTTGGGGGCTGGGTGGATAATATAAAAGGGGTTTTTAAAAGGGGGGAGAAAGAAGTTTCTCCCAGCAACTTAAATTTTGAGGAACAAACATTTATAAAAAGTGCCGAACGAGTAAGTAATATTACTCCTGAAGATATCAAGCTATTAGATAATGTGGCCAAAAAGGTAGCTGAACAAGCAGAACAATTTGATTATGTTGTAGTTACGGGGGGAAGTCGGGATGTTTCTTTGGTTTTATTGCAAAAACAGGGAGTGAATCCTAAAAAAATTATTGAGTTTGATGAATATTTAAACAAGATTGCCTATAAGGATTTAAGTGAATTTCCTGATTTGCCCCAATTAACTGATGAACAACGAACAGAAATTATACGAAATGCATTAATCGCAAAAGGTGTGTCTTTAAACGGTTTAGATAAACCACGAATTCTTATTGTTGATGATATAGCTCGCAGCGGAGGTAAAACAGTAGAGTATTTAAGAAGATTTGAGCAGATTGAAGGAATTGGTGAATATAAATTTGCTGTTTTTGCATCACAATTTGGTGAAATTGAACTGGGTAATCCATTGATATTTAAAACTACTCCCGAAGAACTTCAAAAATTTCCACAACTCGTGTTTATACCCAAAGGTTTAACCAAAGAAGAGGAAAGAAATGCATATTTACTTTTAAATGATCTTGCGCAAACTGTATCTGTAAGAAGCAATAAAGGATCTTACGTTAATGAAGTGTCTGATATAGTATTGGCGAAGGTAGATGAAGCTGCCAGTACAGGGTTACAAAGAATAAGATCATCCTCTACCCCCAAAAACTTTTTTGAGAATGTTGGAGATACAGTTGGGGGTTGGGTGGATAATTTAAAAGGGGTTTTTAAGGGGAAAGAAAAAAGAATAATGAAAATTGAAGGACAAAGTAATATTCCAGAGGCAAAACAATTATTTGATGAAATTCAAAGCGCAGGCAATATTCCCGGTGATTTAAAGGAAGTTTTGGACAGAAAAGTTAGTTTTGATCAATATGGGGCAAGGGTAGCGAATTTTACTAGATTTAAAGCTAGAGTTGGCGATAATCTTCTTTTGGGTACAACACATACAAATACTCCAGCGGAAAGAGCTTTGATAGATCAATTTTTTGAAGAGGTTGTAAAAAGAGATATTGATACTGTTTATTTTGAACAAGCTCCCCTTAATGCGGGAGTTGATCTAAAGCTATGGTTGGCGAGTAACGGATATATTAGTCAGCAGACAGCACAATTACTAGGTGGGAATGTTGATGGTAGTGAACTTATTTATCTTTTTGAAAAACTTACCAAGAGGGGAATAAAGGTTGTAAATATGGATTTATCTTCCAATCCTTCTGTTCCTGCTCTCGTTTTTGCAATTGAGCACTATGGCATCGAAAGAACAGTTAGAGATTTAAATCAACATCTGTTTCTTGTGTCGCAAGCTACATTGTTATCATCAGCAGTAGATCATTTACCAGTGGATGTATTAAGGAGTGAAAAGATTCCGGAAATAATTACTCGATTAATGAATGAGGCAGGGAGTAATATTGATCCAGCAAAAGTAAGGTCATTAACAGAAGGACGGGATTTTATTCTTGAAGATTTGTTTACTGATGCTGAAAGAGAAGCGTACATGTTATCTGTAATTACAGGTGAAAAATATGCGGTGGCTGCCCATAGCGGCCATACCAGTTCATTAGCGGAAAAGCTGTTCGGGAAACAAAAGTTACAGGATTTACAGCTTTATGTAGATGGTGACAAGGTAGGTAGGATAGTTAATGAGTCAGGAGGAGTTACGCGTGAGGCTATTCCACATCCCAAAACCCTTTTAGAACAGGCTAAGGATGGAGTTGTGGGTAGATGGAATGGGTTTATAGATGGAATTGTGGATATGACTACTGAATCAACTCTTGGCTGGGTGCAAAAGACAAAGCCGGGATTTAATGTGCATAAAACTCTTCAGGAAAGAAAAGGAGCTTTTGTAGAGCTGGCCGGACCAACACCAGAAGGTTTTGAGGCGGCTAAGGTTTATGGAAAAGAAGATAAATACTTTGTTTCAAGCTCTGATGGTATCCAAAGGCAAACCGATAAAGAGCTAATAGTTTCCAATATTTTGCCGGAAGGTTATGTTTATTCGTCTAAATGTAATCCGCCTGTTGCACAAGAGCCAATCAGTTTGCTGGCCGATGCTACCAGAGTGCCCTTAAAAAATGGCAGCGTAGGAGCTATATTTATTTCCTGTTTACCAAAAAATACCAGAAAAGATACGCTGAAACAGGCTTATAATGCATTAGAAGATGAAGGTTTGTTGATTTGGCAGGGAGGTTTTCCTGAAGATATTATAGTTGCCGAAAATACGGGCTTTAAAATTTTCTCTTATGCTAAGCGCTACTTTAAAAACAGTGATGGAACTAAAGACTACGAGTATAGAGTTGTCTTGCAAAAAACTAACGCAAAAGGCTTAGAATCTGATCAGGTTATTGGGAAAACTCCCTTAGAAGCAATAAGAAACTTTTTTAATGGTATATTTAATGCAGGGAAAAAGCAAAGTTTAAGCTGGGAGGTAGCCTGGGCATGAAATATGTAAAATTATGTTATAATGATTTCAGAAAAGGATAAAATTTTACTGATATATGAAACCAATTTTAGCGAGAGAAGAATTATTAAACAGGGGAATAAAAATATTTACTCCTCTTGAGTTTAGGAGAATATTCCCGAAATCCGAAGCTAAAATACAATACTTTTTAGAAACTCAAACCAAACAGGGTTTATTTATCCGCCTCAAAAAAGGGCTGTACGCCCTAAAAACCGATCTTCCCGGTGATGAGGAAATAGCGAACGCTTTATACAGACCGTCTTATTTATCCTTTGAATATGCCATGGCAAAATACGGCATTATTCCCGAGTCGCCATATCACTTAACTTCTGCTACAACCAACCCGACCAGAGTTTTCAACGTCAACCATCAGGCATTTTCTTACTTTACTATCAAGCAAGAAACGTACGCGGGTTATTATTTGGATACTGGAGGCAGCAGAAAAATTCTGATCGCAGAACCGGAAAAAGCGCTAGCCGATTATCTGTATTTTGTAAGTCTTGGGCAACGCTCATGGAATGATCGCTTTAATGTTTCGAAATTAGATAAGGCTAAATTAATGGAATATGCAAAATTGTTTAAGCGGGATAAAATAGTAGAATTGGTGGAGGAATTGCCATGGTAGCTAAAGATCAAATTCGCAAGTTAAGCACTAAATATCAAACCAGTGAGTTAAATGTGATAAGGGAGTACCTTCAGCATCTTTTTTTACAGTTTTTCTATCAACTTCCCCAAAGCTCGGACATTTATTTTAAGGGCGGGACGGCGCTAAGATTAGTCTATCAAAGCGCGCGTTTTTCCGAAGACCTAGATTTCAGTACCAATAAGCAGGATATACCCGGAATTGAAAATATGTTGCTTGAAGTTTTAGGAAAGTTTGAGAAAGAAAATATTCAAGTCACTTTACGGGAAGCAAAAACAACAAGCGGCGGGTATTTGGCTGCTATTGATTTTGCGCTGCCGGATCAAACTGTTTCAATTCAAATTGAGATTTCTTTTAGAGAGAAGGAAAACAGAGGAGAAGTAGTGACTGTTGCCTCGGATTTTATTGTGCCTTATACCCTGGTTGCTCTGGCTAAAGATCAACTTGTTTCCGGGAAGATTCAAGCGCTAAAAGCCCGCAAAAAAGCAAGAGATTTTTATGATCTTTATTTCATTTTGCGAAAACAGTTACTCATTACGGACAAAAGGGGTGTTTTGTCAGAAGTATTAAATGTCCTGCATTCCTTAAATATAAACTTTGAAAAGGATTTAAAACAATTTCTTCCAAAATCCCACTGGGCTATTATTAAAGATTTTAAGAAAACTTTGGAAAAGGAACTGATAAGATTTATATGAAATTTTTAAGCAAAGCAAGTTTCTCCCAAAAACTTTTTTGAGAATGTTGGGGATACTTTGCAAAACTGGTTTAATGGTATATTTAATGCAGGGAAAAAGCAAAGTTTAAGCTGGGAGGTAGCCTGGGGTTGACTTGCCATATATAATCCTATATAATCATATATATGAAAAACATAACCCGTTTTGATAAAAGATTAACTCAAGTCCCCAATGAGATTTGGTCCAAAATAGCTCAAATTGAGGAACTAAAAGGCCGCTTTATAGCAGGAACAAATTTTAGCCCTCAATTTGTAAACAGACTTAACAGATCGGTTTTAATCACTTCTACCGGAGCCTCAACCAGAATTGAGGGAGCAAAACTATCCGATGAAGATGTTGCAGATTTAATGCAAGGTATAGCTATTGAGAAATTTAGCGATCGCGATAAAGAGGAAGTCAGGGGTTATTTTGAACTGCTGCAAAATGTCTTTAACAGCTTCCAAGACCTTAAATTTAGCGAGAGTTTAATTAAACATTTTCATAAAGAACTGCTTAAATACACGGAGAAAGATTCTTTGCATAGGGGTAATTACAAAGCCAGAGATAACAAAGTGGGGATAATTTTTAATACAACCCCTGCTTATCTGACGCCCAAAGAAATGAATGAACTGGTTGACTGGACTAAAAAAGCTTTAAGCGGGAAAAAATACCATCCTTTGTTTTTGATAGGAAACTTTATTGTGGAGTTTTTAAACATTCACCCTTTTACGGACGGTAATGGCAGGCTTTCTCGAATTTTAACCAATCTGCTTCTTCTTAAGGAGGGTTATTTGTATATGCCGTTTGTGTCTCATGAGAAATTGATTGAGGAGAAAAAGAAGGATTATTATATAGCTTTACGCGATAGCCAGAAAACTTTTGGAGATAAAAAAGAAGATCTGACTTCCTGGTTGGACTTTTTTCTTAGCCTTCTTTTAAATCAATCCCAACAGGCTTATAATTTAATAAGCGGGGAGAATATTGAAATTTTGCTTTCTCCCAAACAGTTGGCAGTATGGCAATATTTGCAGGGAGTAAATAGCGCGTCAGCCGGAGAGATTGCCAAACAAGTTCATGTGGCCCGTGTCACTGTTAATCAAGTGTTAAATAAGCTGCTCAAGCTTAAAAAAATAGAGCGTTTGGGAGAAGGTTCCGGTACATATTATAGAAAAAAATGATCAATTTCAAATTTAACCGCCATATTTTGATTTGGCCTGCCTCGGTGATAGTAGGAGTTATTTTGGGCCTGATTTTGCTGGCCTGGTTAAATCCTTTCCGGATTTTTATACCTAAAAAAGATAATACCTGGGTAATTTCCCAGGGGTTGGCCAATACTTTAAGCAAGCAGGTTCAGCTTAAAAATGCCATTGATGCTTCCGGCTCGGTTTCTTTACTGGATATTGTCAGAATTGCCACATCCACCGGTGTACCAAAAGCAGAGGTGGTCAGGAAGGGCAGTGAAACTTATTTATCCACCGGTCCCGGCGGGGAGGTGAGTGCGGATATAGTTTATGGAGAGTATAAAGTATCGGTGGTGCCCATTCCCGGAGTGGACTATACTAATGTCCCGGATAAAATTTATGTTGGTAAACCCGTGCAGGAAGTATGGTTGGGTTTAAAAGACGGAAAGGGTCAAGTCAAGGGATTGAATACAAAAAGTACTCAATATGAGAAAAATAAGATGTCTAAATTGATAATAAAAATGTTTAATGATAAAAACAGCAACGGGATCAAAGACGGTAATGAAAATCCGGTTCTCTGGGCTGGCGTGACCATTAAACTGACTAAAATATGATATACTAAATATATAAGGGGGTGAGGAATAAATGGCAGAAGGAGGAATGTCACCTGAGGCAGTAGCTCGACACAATCGGGATGTAGTACGACAGAAAACGGGTGTATTTCAGCAAGTATTACGTGAAGAGATAGGTATGCATGATTTTAGACCGGGAGATACAAAATTGACACCGGCAGACCAAGCAGCCTTTAATGCAAACTTAAGATTAAAACTAGCTCGTGAAGATGCTCAAAAACCAAAAAGCTAGTTGCAGAGCTGGTTGCAGAGTTTGAGATCAGCTATTGGGATTTAATTGTTTAAGACGGCTGAACTGGTGGCAAAGACAGTGAAAGCATCCTGCTCTTTTGCTATACTTTCCTTATGACCACTAAGAAATTTTACTGCTATGTTGACGAGACTGGTCAGGACACCAAGGGAAAATTCTTTCTAGTTACGGTGGTAGTTAAAGATCAGCAAGATGTAAACAACTTACAAGAGCAGTTAGAAGGAATTGAAAAGCTGACTAAAAAGAAACTGAAATGGTCAAAATCTTCATTTAAGACAAGAGAAAAATATCTGTTGCAAATAGCCAAGATAAATAAGCTGAAAGGTT
>JACPEZ010000046.1 GCA_016183225.1 Candidatus Daviesbacteria bacterium | reverse complement strand
TTTTCGCGGACCCATTCTTCAAAAACATGGGCTACCAGACCCACTACCCTGCCTATCAGGAAAAAGCCTTTACCTAATCTATAGTCAAAACCCATGTCAGAAACAACTGCTGCTATGGCTCCGTCTACATTAATGGGGATTTTTTTGCCTTTTTTTTCTTCCAGAATTTTTTCCACTTGCTGTGCCAGTTCACAATGTTCTCCATAAAAACCCAGATCTTTGGCTTTTTGAAAAATTTGAGTAGCCCGCGGATCAGTGGTATAAACTTTATGGCCAAAACCCGGGATTCTCTCGCCCGAGGAAATAACTTTTTCCACCAGTTTGTCTGCTGCTAACCCCATCTGCAAAAGCCGGGCACATTCTTCTATTGCTCCTCCGTGAGCTTCCCCCACTCCTAAAACCCCGGCTGCCACAGCTGCTTGCATGGGATTGCCGGCAGAGGCAGAATTTCTGGCATTAGTGATGGAGGGCGGACCCAAACCATTATCAATAGTGGAAATTAAAATGCTATTTAGCATGGCTCGCTCCTTATCGGTGGGAAGTTCGCCTTTGAGTTCCAGCCAGATAGCATCTGTAAATGTCACGCCATCGATTAAATCCGTCACTTTATAACCATGAATATGGGCTTCCCCATTTATTATTCCTGCTATTGCTGTCTTCCATTTTTTATCCATATTAACTAGCTGATAATTCGAACAGGGTTTTAAGTTTCTCTTGAAGCTCTGGTAAATCCTCATTAATAGTTTTCCAAACAATCTCCATATCAACGCCAAAATACCCGTGCATTACTTTATTTCTCATACTAATCATCTTACCCCATGCTATATCCGGATATTTAACAGCAATCTCTTGAGGAATATTTCTGGCAGCCTCTCCAATGATCTCTAAATTTCTTACCACTGCATCAACTGTCTTATCATTTTTGCTGAATTCTTCAAAAGATAATCCTTTAATGTATTCTTCAATTTTAGTTATTGAAGTTATGATATCTTGAAGATAAAGAGAAGGCTCTCTTTTAGACATAAGCAACTTCCTGTAAAATATCTCCCTTGATTGCCGGCTTAAGTGCTTTTTTAGTAACCAAATCAACCTTTTTGCCAATAACTTTACCTAAGAATTCTTCAAGCTCGATAAATTTAAAAAATCCTACAGGTTTTGAAAATTCAACCAGCATATCTACATCAGAAACATCAGTACTTTCTCCTCTTGCCACAGAACCAAATACACCTATATCTTTTACATTATAGGCGCCTCTTAAAAAATCCATCTGTTTGCCTAAAATATTTTTAATTTGATCTAAATCTGCTTTCATTCTTTAATTTTACCACAAAATGTAAGTTAAATTTCAAGAAGACCTGGTATTTCATCGGGGGTTTTGGCAATAATTACTCCGGCCTCTTTTAAAGAATTTATTTTTGATTTATAGGAACCCTTTTCCCCATAAATAATTGCTCCGGCATGACCCAGTTTAGTGCCTTGGGGCAAAGTTTCGGCAAAGAGTCCTGACACAAATGATACAACTTTCTTTGTAAATTTACCGGATTTAATAAACTCTGCAGCTTCTTCCTCATAAGTTCCGCCAATTTCCCCGAATAAAACTAAAGCTTTTGTTTGCTCGTCTTTTTCAAAATCTGCCATCAAATCGGCAAAGCCGGATCCCACCAGAATATCCCCCCCAATGCCAATGACTGTTGACTGGCCAATACCATTTTTGGTTAAAATCCAGGATATTTCCGAAGCCATGCCTCCTGATTTGGAAATTACCCCTACATTACCCTTTGAATAAACCCCTCTCGGGTCATCCCCGCCAATTGAGCCTACTTTGCCAATACCCGGAGAAATAATGCCAATGGATGAGGGGCCAACAATTCTGACATTGGCTTCGCGAGCCATGGCTATTGCTTTAGCGCTATCCTGAATGGGAATGTGCTCGGTTAAAATATTGATCAAAGGAATTTTGTTTTCTATGGCCTCTTTAATGGCTCCATATGCGGCAAAATTAGGCACAGCCACAAAGCTCGCGTTTATTCCCGGATGATTTTCCAAGGCCTCTTTAATGGTGTTATAAACTGGCACCCCATGCACTTCCTGCCCGCCTTTGCCGGGGGTCACCCCTGCCAGCACGCGAGTAGCATAATTTTTCATCTGCAAAGTGGCTCTGGACCCCTCTTTGCCGGTTATTCCCTGCACTAAAACTCGTGTTTTTTCAGTTATTAGTATTGCCATATGCTAACTCCTTCATAATTTTTGCCGTAGATGTCATGGGCGTTTCCCTGCCATAGATATGAAAATTAAAGTCTTCTTTTTTACCAATTTCAGCTAAAGCCTCAAAAGCTTCTTTATCGCGGGGGCCGCCGCGGCGGATCACAATCGGATATTTAGGCTTAATCTCTTTTAAACCATCTACAAATCCCATTAAAGTTTCATAAATATCGGTAAAATTGGCTGTTCCTCCCACAAACCAGCAGCCCTTTAATCCCGGTTTTGATAAAACAATTTTGGTTAATTTTTTTAGTTTCTCTCTCGGGGGATTGCCTGAATGTTCTGTATAATTGGCCGGTCTGCCGCCATATGCAAGCAGTGCATCCATATTAACAATTGATCCTCCACCTCCTGCCGCAATCACGGCTATATCGCCGTTTAGATCCCAGTAAACCGATCCGGCCGTGCCCCGATGATCCCCTTCATCTATTTTCCTGGCCTCTAATTCCCGATCTGTGGGGGGTCTGCCAAAAAGATTCCTTTGCGGAAATTTTTCTTCTCTTCTAAAATCCGCATCATCATCCAAGATTACTTTACTATCCAAAGCCCAGGCTTTACCTGCCTTATCAATTACTAACGGATTAATCTCTGCCAGCTCGCAATCATATTTAGTAAAAACTTCCCACAATTTGTGGGCTGTATCCACCAGCTCTTTTGGCAAAACATCAAAATCAACAGCATAGGTCTTGGCTCCCTTACCCTCTACTCCTGTTCCTCCTTCCCCAAATGTCATCACCAGCCCTCTTGTTTCTGTGGAATAAGAAAAAGACAGATAATACTCTTTTTCGTAGTCTATTGCCTCTTCCACCAAGACTCTTTCCACCTTCTCCCCATTAATTTGCTTGCCAAAAAGATTGGTTTGATCAAAAACAATTCCTCCACCTTTGGCTCTATTTCCAGATAAAACCTGAGCTTTTGCAACAAATGGAGGTTTAACTTTGACTCTTTGACTCTCTGACTCTAGTAATTGACTTTTGGGAACCGCTATCCCGCAACTTTTAAATAACTTTTTCCCCTCAAATTCATATAAAAGCATGCGTATATCTTATCAGAATAGAAGTTTTTATCAACTATTTAAGTTTTTGCGTTTTCTAAATAAATGGTCGTGTGTTCCCAGAATTGCAAAATATGCAACAGTATCCTCTTTTGTAGATTTTTCTATATATAGTGCCCGCCAATCAGAAGTGATGTCTATACTGTTATATCCCTTGTATTCATCCCTCAACTTATGATTATTCAATATCAGATCATTGGGATTTTTTGAAAAAAGTAAGATTCTTTCTTTGAAGCTTTTGCGAATTCTGACATCTGCTTTTTTAAATTTTTTCAGGAATGCTGGATCATATGCAACAATCATAATCCCTGTTTTTCAAGCCACACAACTGATTCTTCGCCTGTTTTAAATAAGGGTGAATGTTTACCCTTTTTCCAGTTTAATTCTGCCTGATGCAGAATTTTCCTTGTAGCTTCATTTGGGATTTCATCTTCTCTGCTAAAGGTAATTGTTTTGGTGGTAATAAATTGTCTTAAAAAGCGCTTAATTACAGCGCTTAGTGATAAACCCAACTCTTTAGCTACTTGCTGGGCTTCTTTTTTTGTTTGCGGGTCAACTTTGGTAACAACTACTGCATAACTCATGGTACACTAAAGTATATACATTGGTATACCCTTTGTCAAGTCACCTGGACTACTGGACTTGACTTGCCTTTTCAACTCATGATACTGTGATTTTTCCGCGAAAGGAGGTGATTTTATGGAATTAGAACATGCAGAAAGCGATATGATCTGGGAAGGAAGCCCAGTGGTTGTTAAAAATTCCAGTTTTCCAGAGGTGAGGGGTCGAACTAGAGCTGAAATCCCTACACCATGGGAAATAGCTGACGGAGATCTTGTTATTCTTGGAAGTGTCAGCAGGATGGATGCGGGAGAATAACCTGATTGTCGTAGTTTGGTTATTTGATTTTATGCCTAAACTGATCGTAGCTGGTCAGGGATGGGGTGTGGTCTGAAATAGTATATTCCTGTTTAACCAGAATTTTGGTATTGTCTTTAATATCTTCATGTAACACCACTCCCGGCCCTACTAAAGAATTAGCACCCACTCTTACCCCGGGCATAATAGAAGCATTTACTCCCACTCTTGACCCCTTACCTACCATCAGGCCCATCTTAAATCTGCCTGAATCTACTTCACCCACCCTAATGGTATGATCATCCAAGCGCAAGTTGGCCAACACTGCCCCTGACCCCATGCCAAAATCCCCCTCAATCACCGAATCTCCCACATAATTGGTATGGAACCAGGAATTTGGGCCGATATAACTTCTGGTAATATCCGATGAAAATCCTGTTACCACACCTTCTTCCAGATTTGACTCTCTCACCATGCTGTTATTGCCTATAATACAATTTCTGCCAATATAGCAGGGACCTTTAATTACTGCTCCTTCAAACACTTTCACCCCCTCTTCCATCATCACTTTACCCGGATAAATTTTTTGATCAATATTATCTAAAAAGTAAGCTGCAATAGCCAAAATCTGCCAGGGATATTTCAAGGGAATCCACACACCGGAATATTTTGTAAATTTTACATCCATGCCATCAACAATCATTTTATCAAGGGCTTTTTCATAGAGATCGTCTGTATCGCCGGTTACTTTTTCCAGATATTCCACCAGTTTTTTGCCATCCTTAAAATAATCCGCCACCAGTTTTACCAAGTCCGAGGGCTCATTCCCCTCTCCCGGCTTTTCAACTATAGCCTGCACCCTGCCTGTCCTGAGCGTAGTCGAAGGATTGCCTGTTGCCTTTATATATCCTCCCGGAAAATACTTATCAACTTTTAATCCTGTAAGCACTACATCGCCTTTAAAATCTGTTTTAAATATGCTTGGGCCTAGAATATCTTCAGCATTAAGAATCAGGATCTCTCCATCTATCAAATCTTTTGCTGATAATATTGCATCTGCCATACCCTTAGGCTCTACCTGAATGATAATTGTGCCGAAAATACCCAATTCATCTTTGATCTTTGATATTTGATCTTTGATATTTGGGTTGGTAACTATAATAACTTCAGAAGGGTTTAGCGCTGCTTGAATCTTTTTCAGATTATGATACAACAATGGCTTTCCTAAAAAAGGAATCAAACATTTATCGGTTTGCACCGGCCACATCCTTTTACCTTGTCCAGCAGCCAGAATAATTATTTTCATAGGTGGCAATGAGAGGAGTCGAACCTCTATCCGTGCTTTATGAGGGCACTGCTTTGCCGTTAAGCTACACTGCCTTTTGTAAATTATACCAATTAGTGGGTTGAAATTCCTGTTTTGTTGGGACTATGATTTATCTATGGGTGAAATTTTTCATAAAATAGCAACCAGAGTATCTTCCATAGCAGGCTCCCCCGATACTTTTATAATTGCCCTGGGAATAATTATTCTCTGGGCTTTAAATGGTCCTGTATTTAATTTTTCAGATACCTGGCAGCTAATTATCAATACCGGCACAACCATTGTGACATTTTTAATGGTTTTTCTAATCCAAAATACCCAAAATAGAGATGCTAAAGCCATGCACCTTAAGCTGGACGAGCTGCTTAAGGCAGCCAAAGGAGCCCGGACAGGCCTGGTTGATATAGAAGAGCTTCCTGATGAAGAACTGGAAGAGATTCACCAGCAGTTTAAAAAGCTGCATGAACACTACTCGAAAGAATTAGTAAGAAGAGGAAAAATTAAAAACACATGAATATTAATACGGTTACCTTTAATAAATTTTCTTTCGTGGAGGTCCACGAGCTTGGTGTAACGGAAATTAAATATCTGCGTAAAACTTATGGATTTTCCCAACTGCATTTTGAGGATTACCAAAACAGGCAACAAGTGCCTAAAATAGAATCTTTCAAAGACTATATCTTAATTGTTTTAGACTTTCCTTTTGTGGAGGCACCTGAGAATACCGATAACAAAAAGCCTGTAAACAGTAACGGCTCCGCATCAGAGGCAGTCGCAACAGCCATTACAGATATCATAAGTAAGCCTTTGGTAATTCCAAAACTGCTTTTTGCTCATGCCAAAGAGAAAAGGCTGATAACCGGACATGTTAATTTTTTCATTGGCAAAGATTTTTTGGTAATTTTACACGATGAGAAAGAACCCCAAATAGATAAAATCTTCGAATCTTGCAGAAGTAGCCTCAAAAACAGGGAAAAGTACCTTGTAAACGGCCCTTTTTATCTATTCTATCTTTTGGTTGATACATTGGTTGACTCTACTTTCAATATTATGCGTGAGATCACCACCTCAATAGATGAGATAGATTTACATCTTTTACAAAATTATCCTCCTTTGCGGATTGTGGAGGAAATCTCTGCCACCAGAAGAAACCTGGTCCTGTTTAAATCAATGTTATCCCCGGCTCTTAATGTTTTCTCCGAATTACATAATCCCAAGTATAGGGAGTTTGGTAATTTTGATACAACATATTGGTCCTCACTTTCTGATCATTTCAGGAAAATTCTTTATAGAATTGAAGGCGGCAGCCAGCTTTTGGATGGCATTGCCAGAAGCCATGAATCACTCCTTACTGCCAAAACTAATGAGATTGTAAAGGTTCTAACAATGTTTACTGCCATAATGTTACCTTTAACCCTTTTAACAGGCGTCTACGGAATGAATGTTGCCGGGTTACCCGGGGCGGAAATAAGCGGAATACTGATAGTATTATCTTTAATTATGGTAATTATTGCTGCCTCAATGTTTTTATTTTTCAGAATCAGAAGGTGGTTTTAATTTTGGCCAATTTGCAAATTGTCATCAAT
>JACPEZ010000004.1 GCA_016183225.1 Candidatus Daviesbacteria bacterium | reverse complement strand
TTGAACCCCCCACTTTCTGTTCCACAAACAGACGCTCTACCGCTGAGCTACAGCCACCGTAAGCATATTTTACCATTTGATGTGCTAAAATTACAGCATGATTATTACCAAATCGCAGCCATTTACCAAAAAAGAAATAGAAAATTTAAGAGAATTTTTTGATACGTATATCAAAACCGTTATTGATGTCGGCAGAAAAATTTGCTCCGGGGGCATGGACAGACATTTTGAAGGAGAGAAAATACTATTAAATCAGGGGGGAATTGATGTGGCAACTAAAACAATTGATTTCAATTCTCTGATTAACATTCGGCCAAATGATAACAATAACAGTAATGAAATACAGGATCCGGAAATTAGAAAAAAATACGAGGAACTGACCAGATTCTTTTTTCAGGAGATTTTATGAGCAGTCAAATGCTGATTATTGGATCACTGGCCATGGATTTAAAAAGGGTGGCTCTGGGCTTGCACAGAGGCTCATATGCTATGGCAAACAGGTTTAAACAGGAAGCCCTGCAAAGGGTGAAAGAACTGGAGAATGAAAAGTTGAATAGTTACCTGAAAAACCTTATGGAAAAAACTAAAAAAGCCCTGGGAAGCAGAGAGGACAGGACAGCAGAGGATGCCTTAATGTACAGCACACTTTTTCAGAATTATGCCACTAAAAATCCCGCCTTGCGGCGGGATCCTTAGAGAACCTGTCTATCAGTTTTGAGGCTGACGTAAAAGCTCATCTTGCGATTTGCTTTTAAACAGGTTTAATCACTATATAATAGTAAATATTCTCTGTCAACTGGGATTAAATAGATCAAAATATAGCAAAAATTGCCTCGGGTGTAAGATGGCGGAAAAAATATCCGGCTGTAAGGAGTCAAAATTCAGGATATTGATACCCGGTTTTAAGGTTTGTCTTAGTATGACTGGATAATAATATGGTCGTTGCAGCGTAAAATCAAAAGCATAATCGGGCAGCAGGAATCTGGCTTCCAGTTCTTTGTTAAGATTTACCGAAATCACTTTTTCTCCTGTGGGGCCTGATACTGTCAAAAAATAATCCCCGGAAAAATTCTTTTTCCATTTTACGGTTCTTTAACCTCGGTAGTAAATTTAAGTCTCGGCGTATCAAATTCCTTATTACCGTTAAATAAATTCAAGACTACTTGAAAAGTGCCGCTTTGGGGAGCTTGCAGGTTCAAGGTAAAAGCGTATTCCTGATTTGGTTCCACATTTTGTGAAACCGCCGCTTCTTTAAGTCCCAATTCTTTAGCTCCCTGAATAGCCACCAGCTTGACTTGTCCTGAGCTTGTCGAAGGATCCCATATGCTTTGGCCTGTATTTTTAAATGTTAAAGAGATAGTGTAGCTTTGGCCGGAAACTATGGAAGAAAAAATCTCCCCCTTTGTAAGCTCTGTCTTGTTTTCCTGCACCGGCTGTCCCTTTATTTTAGGTATGCTTGCCATAATATTATATTGAGGCTGATCTTGAAAGGAAAAGTCCACAAATGGGGGTTCCAAATAATTTAATAAAAATGGGGTGACAGCCATAATTTGATTACTGCTCCAGGCATTTAAAAAAGCAGTTTGTAAATACTCTCCAATCAATTCGGAACTTAGCCCTTTGGTTCTTTTCCAGCCGGTTTCAGTAATAAAAACAGGCAGATTTTTAGTTAGACCCAGATTACGAAGTTGCTGAAGTTCCCAGAGCCATCCCCTTACAGTTCCCCGGCCAGAAGCATTAGGGGATCCCGCAAAGGCAGGATTGGGATAAGAGTGGGATACCCAACCATCCAGTTTGTTAAAAATTCCCGGGACAGTTTTCTCCATTTCCTGCAAAAACAATTCTTCGTCAAAATATTGGGGAGGCTGATGGGGAGCGGCCTGATCCAGACCGGCATTGAGTACAAAAAAGTCTCGATTTTTGTTTTTAAGCGCTGTGATAGTCCGATCCAATACTTCCGCGTAATTTTTGGGGTCAACAAAATTTCCCCATTCTTTGGCATGGTTTGGCTCGTTATAAATGACCACATACCTGTTTTTAACAGGCCAGTTTAGCCTGTCCAGAAAATCCGCCCAGGCTTCGTATTCTTTCTCGTATGGCCGCTCCCAGTGTTCATTAACCGGTTTGGTGGCCAGTCTAACAATAGGAATTAAATGACGCCTTCGCAAATCATTAAAAAACTCCTGCCATTTATTCTCGTTTCTGTCTTTGCTTTCGATTAAAAAAGTAACATATCCCCAGTCACCTCCGGAAGAGTTGACTAAACTGGCTGCATCCGAAGCTTCTTTAGGTACAGGAGAAATAATATGAATACCAAATTTGTTATTGGGAACTGGTTCTTGACTTTGGGTTATTTTTGGGTATATAAGAAATAGTATGGTAAAAATTAATGAAACTATCAAGACTTGGGCTTTTTTTGATAAATCCATAGAACCCCGTTTGTTTTTCTGGCGCGGCCGCAAAATTAAGATAGATAAAATTAATCTGGTGCACACCAGTAAAAACAGCGCTTCGCTATTTTACCATTTTTCAGTTTCATCCGGAGGTAATTTTTACAGACTAAAATTTGATGTAGAGAAAATGAAATGGTTTTTGGAGGAAGTAGATGATTCTTCATATTGACTTTAACAGCTATTTTGCCACAGTCGAACAACAGGCTAATCCAAGACTTCGGGGAAAACCTGTTGGGGTAACGGGCGGGGACCGCATGCAAAGAACTGTCTTGGGCGCAGCTTCTGTAGAAGCTAAAAAATACGGAGTTAAAACAGGCATGCAAATTTGGGAAGCCCGCCAACTTTGCCCGCAGATTATTTTGGTTCAGGGGGACTCGGATAAGTATCTGGAGGTAACCAAGCGTTTTATAGGTATTCTAAAAGCCTACAGTCCCTATTTGGAGGTGTTTTCTATTGACGAGTGTTTTTTAGAAGGCACAGTGAAAATAGCCAAAGAAATTAAAAAAAGAATTAAAACAGAAATAGGCGAATATATTACTTGTTCTATTGGCATTTCCTACAATAAATTAATGGCCAAGCTGGCAGGCAGTTTACAAAAACCTGATGGATTGGTAGTAATTCCGGACGAGCATTCAGCCATGCAAATTTTAGACAAAATAGAGCTGGATGAGATTTGCGGAATTGGTTCAAGAATTCAAGCTCGTTTAAATAAAATGGGTATTTTTAATTTTAAACAACTACGTCAGGTTCCTTTGGAAATGTTACTTTTCCATTTTAAGTCTTATGGCAAATTTTTATATGATGCCAGTCGGGGAATAGATCATTCACAAATAGTCCCATTTTATGAGAAAGAAGAAGTCAAATCAGTTGGCCACAGACACACTATTAACCATGATACTAATAATCCGCAGGAAATTAAACAGATTTTATTAAAACTTTGTGAAATGGTGGCAATGCGCCTCCGATCCAAAAATCTGGTTGCTAAAACTATCTATTCCACCTTTCGGGTGGAACAGATACGCCACCTTAGTCAACAAACTACTATTTCCTACACTAATGACGGCCTGGAAATATTTCAAGCAGCTTGGGGAATATTTAACTGCTTATGGAATAGAGAAAAAATCAGAATGATTGGAGTGTCTGTTTCCAATTTAAAACCCCAAACTCCCTATACTTTAAATTTTTTTAAAAACGAAATAATTAATCAGGTTCTTGATAAAGTTAATAATGAATTTGGCAATTTCACTTTGCAGCGAGCTGTCTTATTAAATTCTACTTCCATAAAAAGAAAACCCAATCCATATTTATCTGACAGAAGATTTAAGTTATAATCAAAACAATGAAAATTATTGTTACAGGCGGGGCGGGGTTTTTGGGGAGTCATCTTTGCGATAAACTGATTGAAAACGGCCATCAGGTTCTTGGCATTGATAATCTGATAACCGGCAGTTTAGATAATATTGCTCACCTTCAAAACAGCCCTGATTTTGAATTTGTGGAAGCAAACTCTCTGGATCCCTTTCCCGAAGACCTGGATTTTGACCAGCTTTATCATCTGGCTTCTCCTGCCTCTCCCAATAAAAATAACCCCAAAAGCTACATGAGTTTACCTTTTGAAACCATGCAGGTCAATTCCATTGGCACTTGGAGCCTCTCCGAAGAAGCCTTGAAAAGAGGAGCAAAATTTTTGTTTGCCTCCACCTCCGAAGTTTACGGTGATCCGCTGGAACATCCCCAAAAAGAAACTTACAATGGCAATGTATCAACAACCGGCCCGCGTTCTGTTTATGATGAATCCAAAAGATTCGGGGAAACCATAGTTTCCAGCTTTGTCAGACATTCAAAATTGGACGGAAGGATTGTTCGAATTTTCAATACTTACGGCCCGAGAATGCCTGATGACGGCAGAGTAGTGATTGAATTTGTCAAGGCAGCCCTTTCCGGAAAACCATTTCCTGTTTTTGGAGACGGCACCCAAACCCGCTCCTTTTGCTATGTTTCGGATATGGTTGAAGGAATTATAGCTGCCATGGAAAAAGGCAGCAGCGGACAAATTTACAATCTGGGTAATCCTGACGAGTTTACTATTTTAAGTTTAGCCCAAAAGATCAAGGAACTGACAAATTCTACATCTGAAATTTCTTTTGCAGATCGCTTGCCCCAAGATGATCCTAAAAAAAGATGCCCTGATATTGCCAAAGCCAAAGAAAAATTAGGCTGGGAGCCAAAAATTTCTCTTGAAGAGGGGTTGAAAAAATTAATTGTTTATACAAGACTATGAACAACTCCGTTTTGACCAACATCCCCTCTGGCAATAACAATTCCCAACTGAAACATGGCAAGAAGTTTGCTTCGCGCTGCCGGGGAACTAATTCCAAGTTGGTCGCGTAAATAAATTGCTCCTCTAACCCAACCGGTTAATTTAGATAATTCTAAGAATGCGGGAGAAAAACCTCTCACAAAACTTTCTTTTCCCAGTATTACAGCTTCTTCTCCATTTACGGCTGCTATTGCCAGATTTATTTCGCCCAAAAATTGGCTAAGATTTCCTGATAACGGATCGCAAATATTAGCTGCCCGCGTAAATATTTGTCTGCCTCCAATTCTGATTACATTAAGTCCTTGGATTGCTGCGGCCAGTTCTTCTAATGTTGGTTGTGCAATTTCGGAAACACCTTGAAAATTTAAGCTTAAAACCCTTGGGCCTCCACGCTCCGGAAAACCTAGCCGAAAATTATCAAAAACATCTCTGACATTTCCTGATTGAGGGAAATCAACCTCCTCAAAATGAGGAAGCTTTAAATCTGTCATTTGGCTTGCGTATCTTGCGGATAAACTTGCTGGACTTTCTACCATATTAGATGAAAAGTATACAACTTTTCACCCCATTATGCAACCTATAGTGGTAGAATTCTGTTTTTGAAAATAAAATCCGCTATTTCACGGCTTAAAAAATCTATCCCTGTTACCGAGGGATGAATAAAATCATTGGTATTTATGTAATCAATATTTCCTCCTCCTCTTGCATCAATAACTGGAAGCTTGTGTGATTTTGCATAATCAATATGATTTTTGATATAACTGGCCCGCTCCTTAGCCCACTCCCTTCTTTCTTCGGTCGTTAAATTAGCCACTCCTTCGGCATATCGATCCGCGTGAGGCGCAATAGTTGCCAGAAGCACTACGCGGGCCCAGGGTTGTCTTTGTTTGATCATCTGCCTTGCCTGATCCATCACTTCATTGTGCTGCGAAAGCTGCGGTATCGGATTGTGACCGAATGACTCAATTATAATCAGGTCAAAATCGGTATTTAAAATGGGCTCGGAAATCCTGCCGTTATAATTAGTGAGATTTTGCAAACGGTCAGGCAAAGTCAAAATATTGGTTGAACCGACGGAAAAATTCGCTATGTCAATTTGCTTATTCGGGTAGTAATTTTTTAAATATTTTTTAAGCTCATGCCCGGATCCCAGATAATCGGTCATGGAATCACCAACTAAAACAATAGTGTAGCTATTTTTAGGAGCGATGGTTTGAGAATTGAATATTTTTTTAATCTGATAAATCGGCTTGGCAAAAGTCCGCTCCAGCGAAAGCAGAGGATTAAAACTAAAAAAGGAAAATGTAACCAGACAACAAACGGAAAATATACCCATTGCGCCCTCAGAGGGACTCGAACCCCCAGTCTAACGCTTAGAACGCGCTTGCTTTATCCATTAAGCTATGAGGGCAAATATGTAAAATTTTCTAAAAGCCCTATCTTCCAACCAGCTATTTTCCTAAAAAGATTTTTATCAGAAATAACGATTCTGCATGTACCCATATAAGATGGATTTCTTTTCCCTATTAAACTTGTTTGTTTAATTCTTATTTTACCAAATTGGTTTAATGGAATTTTGGTTGTCATTGACCAAAATTCCTCCGACTCCTTTCTATCATGTAGAACCATTATGCTTAAATAAACTCTAAATTTGTCAATGTACAAATATTAGGACAGAACTTAATTTTACCAGTTACGGGAGCAGTTGACAAACCGTAAAAAGTTTGTTAAGTTTAACTAATGAAGATTAAAGCATTTTCCATTGTGCTACTTCTAATCGCAAGCTTTACTCTACCTGTTTATGCCAAAGAATCTACTGACACAGCCACAACCAGAAAAGAAAAAATACAGGAAAGAGTTGAAGTAAGAAAAGAAAATATTGCCCAACGGATTGAAACCAGAAAAGAAAATATGGCCACCAGGGCAGCCGCATTGAAAGAGAAACTCAAAAATTTCCGTGATCAGAAAAAAGCCTCTGCCGCCGCCAGAGTGAGCGATAATTTAAACATGATTAATGACAAGCAAACGGTACAAATGCTAAAACATCTGGACAAAATGACTTCTATTTTAAACAGGCTGGAGGCTAAAGTAGGCGCCACAGATGCAATTGCTGCAGCCAAAGCCGCCATTACATCCGCCACAGAGGCAGTGAAAGCCCAGGCAGACAGTGATTATACCCTGACAATATCCGGTGAAGCTAAAGCCCGTGAAGAAGCGCAGGCTCTAAGGCAAAAGCTGCACGCGGATCTTAAATCTGTCAGACAAATGGTGATTGATGCCAAACAATCAGTGGCTGCAGCCATCAGGGCGGCCCGGGAAGGACCAAAATAATGGAACCCAAGGTAGCGGTACCGCCGGCTGCTCCGGTCATGATGCAAACACCTCCTGCTCCGGCTCCAACTCCTGCCAAAGGCAAAACCATGTGGCTGATTGCGGGACTGGTCATAGTGATTGTGTTGATTGCCGGGATTTATCTTTTCCAAAGCAGACAACAGGCAGGCCAATCCTCAAAAGCTTCTCCCTCTCCGGCAGCAGCCGATAGCCTGCAACAGGAGCTAAATTCAGTTAATCTGGAAGATCTGGAACAGGAATTTACCGGCGTTGATCAAGACTTACAAAATCTTTAAAATTCTCTTAATTTTACTGGTAGCATATCTGCTGCTGGCTGTTATTTTCAGCAGGTCGGACACTTTCACCTTTAATTTTGAAAAAACCGGCCTGAAAGATGAAATAGCTGATTTGCTAAAAGATAGCGAAGGCAAATACGGCATATATATTAAGAATTTGTCAACAGGTGAAATATTTTCCAGACAGGAAGATGAGGAATTTCAAGCCGGCAGTCTGTATAAGCTGTGGGTGATGAAGGCGGCATTTGAACAAATCAAAGAAGGAAAAATTAAAGAGGACGATCTCCTGGTGGCAGATGTTGTCTTTTTAAATAAAAAATTTGATCTGGATAAAGAAGAAGCCGAGTTTCAAAGCGGCATGATTAATTTCTCCATTAAATCTGCCATAGAACAAATGATCACTATTTCTCATAATTATGCGGCGCTGGCTCTGCTTAATAGATTAGGCAGTTCAGAGGACATTCCGGAAAAAATCACAGCTAAAGAGGCTGCTTCCTTTTTGGAAAAGCTTTACCGCGGAGAAATTATTGATCAGGAGTATTCGAAACAGATGATGGAACTTTTATCAAGACAAACCATTAATGACAGGATCCCCAAGTATTTGCCCCCCGGAACAAAAGTGGCCCATAAAACAGGGGATATTGGATTTTTTGAAAATGATGCGGGGGTAATTTTTTCCCCAAAGGGGGATTTTGTAATAGTGGTTTTATCGGAAACAAAAGACCCTGCCGCGGCAGGAGAGATAATTGCTAAAATTTCTGAAGCTGTCTACGATTATTTCAATTAACAAGTTTAGGCTGGATTTTGAGGATTTTATCATCACCTGTTTTGGGGTTGCCGCGGCCGTCGCGATTGGAAGTGGAGACATACAAAACGCCTTCTTTTGGATCTGCCAATACTCCACGCAGTCTGCCGTATTGATCTTTAACAACAGTTTCGCGGGCAGTCACCTGTCCGTTTATGATCTCCAGGCGCTCCAGCAGTTGTCCCCGCAGTCCGGCAAAGAAAAATGAGTCGCGAAGTCTCCAGATTTTTGAACCGATAAACGCACTGCCTGATGGTGCATAGGTTTGTTCTTCGGAACAAAGTATGGGGGAGGCATATTGAGGATTGTCGGAAAAGCATTTTTTGACAATTGGCCAGCCATAATTTGCTTTTGGTTTAATTAAATTTATTTCATCATGAGCAGTTTCACCGTGTTCCGTTACCAAAATCTCTTCGGTTAACGGGTGAAAGTCCAGTCCTTGAGGATTTCTGTGGCCCAGGGAATAAATTAAGGATCCCTTAACGGGATTATCCGAAGGAACAGAACCGTTATCATTGATCCTTAACACCTTGCCTCCCAAAGACTCCATATTCTGGGCAGTATCCGGCTTTGCCCCGTCGCCTGTTAAAACCCAGAGCTTTTTATCAGGACCAAATCGCAACCTGCCCCCGTTATGTATCACCCCGCCGGGAAGTTGATCCAAAATAATTGTTTCATCGGAAATTTGAGTATTTTTATAGATAAAGCGTGAAACTCTGTTGAAAATCCCCCCGCTTTTCCTGTAGGTATAATAAAGATAAATATAGCCGTTTTTGGAAAAATCAGGGTGAAGTGCCAAACCGGTTAGACCGCTTTCACCCACAGAAGCCACTTGAGGCAAACTGGCAACTGTTTTAACTTCACCATTTTTGGTTAAAATTTTTAACCTGCCCGGTCGTTCGGTAATGAAAATATCCTTGTTTGGGGCAAGAGCCATATCCCAAGGGACTTCCAAGTTAGTAGCAACCTCTGTGATGTTCCAGTCATATTTTTCCCGGTCTGCATCATAGGCTGTAATAGGTGCTTCTTGAGGTTGAGGTCTCTGCTGATTTTTCTGCAGATAAAATATTGCCAAAAAAATAAGCAACAAAATTATGCCTACATAAATAAAATCTTTTTTAATCACTTTCCACCTTTCGGGTGGAAGACGATCGCCACCCTTCCTCAAAGAGCGGGATAGGGGAGTCGAACCCCTCTTCTCTGCTTGGAAAGCAGATGTTGGACCGCTCAACTAATCCCGCATTCCATAGTATTTTAACTAAAAAATGCCTGCTTGACAAGGAACTTAATAAAGCTTATTCTCAAAGCAGGAACATGATACCGGTTAATTTAACAGCAGTGGTGGTTTCCGCCGTAGCAGCCATGGGAGTGGGTTTTCTGTGGTATTCGGAAACTGTTTTTGGCAAGCGATGGATGAGGTTGGAAGGATTGGATAAGAATAAACCGGACAAATCAGGCATGGCCGGAAAGTTCGGCTTGATGTTTGCGACCACTTTAATTTCTGCCTACATCCTCTCTTTATTTATCCATTATGCCGGGGCAACCGGCTGGATACTGGGAGCCAAAACCGGTTTGTGGGCCTGGCTGGGCTTTGTCATGCCGGCCGGGCTGGGCAATCATTTATTCTCCAGAAAGCCTTTTGAACTGTTTTTGGTTCAAACCGGCCACCATCTGACAGGACTTCTGGTGATAGGAGCAGTTCTGGGAGCGTGGAGGTAAACCCCCTCAAGCGTGAATGTGACGCTGACCATTGCCGTTTACTTTTAAAACTCCGCTTTTTTTCAAAACATCAAGATCGTGCTGGATAGTTCTCATTTGATGTCCAATATGCAGCAGGACTTTGTGAGCTTCCTCTTCTTCGGAGGTTTCTTCCTGAATATCCTCAATATCCTCTTCCACTTCCTCCAGACTTTCCGTGTTCCTGTTGACAGACATTTGAATAAATATGGCCAGATAAATGGCTTCAATAGACAACCAGGTGGTAAACATTAAAAGTATTGAACGCAGTTCAAAACCCAGCAAAGCCAAAGCGGGAACCACCAGAAATAAAAGAGTGTGGAAAATTATAGAGTAGGGAGTCCCCACCCATTTGATGAGCTTGAAGGATACTTTTTCCAAAGGGACAAATGTTCTAGACATAGTAAAATCCTCCTTTTTCCAACAAAAAAATCCCTTTACCCGTCTGTGGAATTAGAGATTTCATGTTTATTGTCCCCCTAAAATTTGGTTATGTCAACCCCCCAAAATTTTTGGTAAAATAGACAGGTTGCCGCGGTGGCGGAATTGGCATACGCGCTTGCCTTAAGAGCAAGTCCCGCAAGGGGTGTGGGTTCGAGTCCCACTCGCGGCACTTATGGCGGATGCATCCGCCATAGCCTTGGCGAAGGCGGGGTGTAGTTCATCGGTAGAACGCTCGGTTTGGGACCGAGAAGCAGGAGGTTCAATTCCTCTCACCCCGACATTGACAGGTTGAAGGAATCACAACCCGGAATTTAACCACAACCAAACTTCAGGAAATTCCGTATAGGAAATTTTTACCTGCAAAAAATCATCGAAATCATTTTACCAAATCAAATGGAAAATTATCGATCTTCTCGAGGACGGGCAATGTTAACAACGATCTTGCGACCGTCAACATCTGTGCCGTTTAGATTGTTGACTGCGTTTTGAGCTTCCTCGTCGCTTGACATTTCCACAAATCCAAAACCTCTGGATCTGCCTGTGTCTCTGTCTTTTACCACTTGAGCGGAAACTACTGTTCCGGCCTGGGAAAAAATTTGAGCCAGTTTGGCGTCGTCAACGCCCCACGGAAGGGAGCCAACAAATAACTTTTTGTTATTCAAAATAAATCACCCCACTTTCTTTTCTTTACTTATGTGAGGTGACTTACAGTGAAACTGAAAAATACACTCTACACACTCTACAAGTATTATCTCATTACAAAAACTTAAATGCAAGAGGCTGTTTTAAAACACCTTTCAGGTGAGCTTTCTTGTCCCGAGCGGAGTCGAGGGAGACTCCTGAAAGGTGGCAGATCGCGCAATAATCGCGCAAGTTATCGCAATGACATAATACGTACTGGGACCCTTGCCCTGCGGTTTAACCAAACCATTATCAACTAATTTTTTAAGTTTTAGCTGGGCTGAACGTTTGGCCACTTTTAAAATATCCGTTACATCATCCGAAGTAATTCTGCCGGTAGTCGTTAAAAAATCCATGATTAGAATTTCATCCCGGTCCAGAAAAACCTGCTCGCTCTTTTTGGAAATCCTGCCAAAACCGATGGATTGGATTTGTTCCAAGGCTTTCCTGGCCTCAATCAGAAAACCGGTGGTGAAGTATTCCAGCCAGCCGGAAAAATCCATATCTTTTTCATATTGTTTCCCCTGGGCCAGATTTTCCGCTTTGTAATAAGATAATCTGTCCCGATTGTAATAATCTTCCAACACCAGAATTTTTCTAAAATCCCAGTTATCCCGGTAAAGCTGAAGTTGGGTCAGCAGCCTGGCCACCCGACCATTGCCGTCGGTAAAAGGATGGATGGTCACAAACTGCAAATGCAAAATTCCCGCCCTAATAATGGGATGTATTCTGTCTTTTTTGGATTGTTTTAGCCAATCCAGCAGATCCTTAATGAGTTTAGCAACAGATGAGGCAGGAGGGGCCTTAAACCGCAGCATTTCACGTCCGTCGCCCAAATCATCCAGCACATAAACATCAGACGGCCTGAATTTGGCGGTTTTTTCCTTTTCCACCAAACCTTCGATGACTATTTTATGAAGCCTTAAAATTTCATCCGGACTGATATCTTTTTTTATTTTAGCCATATCTTCCAAAATTTTTAAGGCCTGATAGTAGTTTTCTACCTCTAGAACATCTTTTTGTGAAGCTCTGACGGATTTTCCCTCCAGCACTTTTCCCACCTCAAACTCGGCCAGTTTATTTCCCTCGATCGAAGTGGAAGTATGGGCCATGCGCAAAATGGCCTGACGGCGAAGCTGGGCCTCGTTAAGAGGAAGCACCCGGGAGCGCTCCACCACTGCCTTGATTTCGGCAATCCCGGTCATGTTGGATAAAGTTTTGGGGCTGATTTGATATCTTGGCTCAAACATAAGTTTATGATAGCATTATATCATATAATAGCGCAAAAATCGCGCATTCTATCGCGTATGAAGGGTAAAATTATCGACAAAAAGGAAATAGCTACGGGAACACTGCAAGTAACTTTTGCCGCTGCCGAGCCGTTTACCTTTAAAGCAGGCCAATATGTTTTTGTGACTCTGATAAACCCGCCATATTTTGACGAGCGCTCAAGCAAAAGACATTTTTCCATAGTCAACTCTCCTGACGAGAAAGGAATTATCACAATTGCTACCAGACTGCGGGATTCAGGCTTTAAAAAATCATTAAAAGAGTTGCCTGTGGGCGCGGAAGTTGAGCTGGGATCAATTTCCGGATCATTTGTGCTGCCGGATGACACGGCAAAACCCCTGGTTTTTATAGCCGGAGGCATCGGCATTACCCCTTACATGAGCATGCTAAAATATGCGGCGGAAAACAAGCTGCCATACCGTATCACACTGGTTTATTCAAATAGGGATTCATCATCCAGTGCTTACTTACAGGAACTGGCGAATTTCAAAGCTCAAATGTCAAATTTCAAATTAATCCTGACAATGACTGAAGACCCCGACTGGTCGGGGGAGAAAAGAAAAATAGATGCGGGATTTATCAAAGAATACTTTCCCGACTTAAATGAAAATCTTTATTTTGTAGTTGGCCCGCCACCCATGGTGGAAGCTGTCCAGAAAGCCCTTCTTGAAGCCGGTGTGGACATTGAAAATATTAGTATTGAGAATTTTACGGGATATTAAATATGTGGCAAAAAATTTTACTGCTCTTTTTTGTCTTGGCCTTTCTTTTTAGAAGCGACCTGTCCTTTGATCAGGATTTGGGCAGACACCTGAAAATGGGGGAGATTATTCTGCAGGAAGGATCAATCCCCAAAACCAATCTATTTTCCTTTACCAATCCCGAATTTAAGTATGTCAATACCCACTGGCTTTTCGGAGTGATGGCCTATTGGTTTTCGGAGTCTTTTGGCTTGCAGGCGTTGCTGATCCTGAAGGTGCTGATTATTCTTTCTGCCGTCTGGCTAATTATAAGAAAAATCAACAATCCGCTTCTTTTGCCGATTGGATTTATTTTTCTGCATGTTTTGCGGGAGCGGCTGGAGCTGCGACCGGAAATTTTCAGTTTTCTGTTTACAGCTTTAACTTTGTATATTCTTAATTTGGGGCGTCCGCGGCTGCTTTTTTTGCTTCCTCTTATTCAACTGCTTTGGATTAACACCCACATCTATTTTTTTGTAGGACTGGCTCTGCAGGCCATTTTCCTGCTTGCACACCTCCAGGGTGTGCAAATTAGAGTTCTTATTTTGATTCTTTCTATTGTTTTCAGTCTGGCCAATCCGCAGGGGCTAAACGGCTTGCTTTATCCCCTGAAAGTGAGCGAAAACTACGGTTATAGCATTGTGGAAAACCAGACCATGTTTTTACTGGAAAGCATTAATTTTGCAGACAGAAATTTCCTGTTTGTTAAGCTGTCAATCGGTCTGGCCGGGCTGATACTGCTGATCAGTTTGCTGCGGAAAAGATTTGATCTGAAAAATATCCTGCTGGCATCTTTTGGAATGGCTTTAGCCTTGCTGAATGTCCGCAGCTTCCCGTATCTTGTATTTCTTACTTTACCTGCCATCATGCAAATGAGCGCATCCGTCAGAATATCAAAGTTTATCTCTCTTGGGTTTGCCGTACTTGTTTTGGGCGAGAGTATTTTTTATCTGACAGGAAGTTATTATAAATATACGGACTCATCCTACCGGCCGGGTTTAAAGCTTGTTGAAAGCGGCAAAGAGGCAGTTGATTTTACCCTGGATAATGACCTGCCCCAGCCTTTTTACAATAATTTTGACATTGGGTCATATATTATCTACCGGGGTTTTCCGGTTTACAAAGTTTTTGTGGACGGCCGGCCCGAAGCCTATCCCAAAAAGTTTTTCCAGGAAGTTTACATCCCCAGCCAGTCTGACTATTCCAAATTTAAGGCATTGGAACAGAGCTTGAATCTTGAAACAGTTATTTTTTCCCATACCGATCAAACTCCCTGGGGCAGGAGTTTTTTACAGGCCATCAGCCGTGATGACAGCTACGCGCTCGCTTTTGTTGACGATTACATGGTAATTTTTGTCAAGAAAAGCGTTCTGGAGGACAAAAGGCTTTATGAAATCACTTCTGAAAAAATTATCCCCGAAGCTTTCCGGTTTGACAATCATCTATCCTATATTAGAATAGGGATGTTTTTGCTAAATACCGGACAGACGGACAACGCTAGAAAATTTATTGAAAAAGCCCTGGAAGTTTTTCCCGACTCGCCAACTGCCAATTTATTAATGTCTCAAATCGCCCCCTTTAACCCCCAATACCAGCAAAAATCCAAGAACCTAATTTTCTGGTAAAACTTTTCTTGATTTTAGAAAGAAATAGCCTACAATTGATGCGGTGACCAGGGGAGAAAGCCAGGATGGGATGTGAAAACCAAAACTGTCAAGCAGCATAATCATACCCAGAACAAAAATAGAATACATGGCGCCGTTTTTTAAGAAAGCATATTTTTTAATCCTGTCTATATTGGCAACTGTCAGCTGGCGAACTACTATGGCGCCAAACCCATTACCCAGCAAAATTAAAGGCACTGACAAAGTAAAGGCAAACGCCCCTACCACTCCGTCTATGGAAAAAGTTCCGTCCAGCACTTCCAGATAAAAAATCTTACTGGCATCTGAAGTAGAAATCACGCCTTGCCCGTTGCTTTGGCCAAGCAGTTTTTCCTCCATTTTGGCAGCATTTTCCTTAAAGCCGTGCACTATGAAAAAAGCAGTAGAACCCACTACTGCTCCGAAGGCCATTAAAGGATTTATCTGTAGAGCAAACCAGACTACCAAACTTAAAATTATAGACACTACAGCATAAAACCATACTCCCTGTCTTTGAAAAAAAGGCTCGCCTTTAAGGCCAAATTTTTTGGGTTCCAGAAACAGCCAGTGAAAAAAGATAAAAACCATAAAAATTCCTCCTCCGGCCAGCAGCATGGGAGAGGAGTTATCAATGGCCTCAACTACCTTTGGATCGGAGCTCAAGGCCGCAGTCAAAGCACCCATTGGCCCAAGGCCGGGATTGATAGCCCAAACCAAAAGCCAGGGCAGAGCCCCCCTGATTAAAAAAACGGCAATGAGTATGCCCCAGAGCAAAAACCATTTTCTGGCTTTCTTGCCCATGGTGGATAGCACATCGGCATTGATAATGGCATTATCAACAGATGTGATGGTTTCAAAAAGAATCAAGCCCGCAACTATTAAAATGATTGATAAAATATCCATCATTCTATTATACTAGAATACTTAATGTTCAAAAAGATCCTTCTTGTTATTTTGTTAATTTTTGTTCTGGGTGCAGGAGCGGGTTATTTCTTTTTTAAGAATGCCCCTCAAAACCCCAGCCAGATTTTTGTTTTGGAAATTTATGACCAGATTAAAGAAAATTACTGGGAAAATCTCTCTGACGCTCAAATTCTGGAGCTTTTTCGATTATCCCTCCAAGCAGACAAAATCCAGACCAGAGAAGATTTGGCCAAGACAGCGGCAAAAATCAGCAAGGATCAGGCAGTCACTGTTTCTTCCACGGTGCTGGCCAGTTTAAGCCCCCAAGGCAGAAGCGGGCTTTTTACCCAAAAACAGGAAGTGGCTTTGAAAAATACGGTGGAAAATATCAATCCGGAAAAGGATTTATACAAGGACTTGGGGTTGAGTAAAGGAGCATCCCAAGAAGCAGTAGAACAAGCTTATGAGAAGATGCCGGAAGAGCTGAAAAAGGATAGGGCAATCATTTATGCCAAAGATGTTTTAAGTAAAAGCGAACAAAAACAAAGATATGATGAAAAAGGGGTGGAGCCGGCTGTTTTTACCAAACTGGCCACCCCGCAAATTCTATATCTGCAGTTTAAAAAGTTTACCCCTACTTCATTGGATGAATTTCAAAAAGCTCTGGAGGCCTACAAAGATAATTCCCGAATGCAAGCTTTAATTCTTGATTTGCGGGGCAATGTGGGCGGGGCCATTGATGCCACTGCTTATTTTCTGGGGTTTTTTCTGGGCAAAGGCCAATACGGCTTTGATTTTTATAAAAAAGGGGAGTATCTGCCCTTCAAAACTCAAACCGATAAATTACCTGTTATCAGCAAATTTAAACAGATGGTGATACTGGTTGATAATAACACCCAGTCATCTGCAGAAATGATGGCTGCTTCTTTAAAAAAATATCATACCGGAGTGGTGGTGGGAGTGCCAACCAAAGGGTGGGGGACAGTGGAGCGGGTTTTTCCATTGCAAACCCAGATTGATCCTGCGGAAAAATATTCCATGTTTTTAGTTCATTCCATTACTTTGAGGGATGATAATCTGCCCATTGAAGGTAGGGGCGTGGAACCGGATATCAATATAAATGATCCCAACTGGCAAAATATACTTTTTTCCTACTTCAGAAACCAGGAGCTTATCTTGGCGGTGAAACAATCATTGCTAAACCTTCCCTAAGTCTTTGGGCAAAAGGCTCCGTGGCTTGTTCAATCAAACGAGCTACTCTACTTCTGCCTCCCTTTGCGTCATATTCTCTGGCAAAGGCTTCCACAGAAGGCCCTCTCAATTTACGGAAAAGAGAACACTCAACCACATGATATCTGTCTTTCCCTGTTGATTTTAGAATATATCTTAATAGGAAAGAAATGCCGCTGTCTGCTTGCAGTCTTGCTAAACTTGGACCTGGAACAAAAGAAGCATCAGTAGGAATAATTAAGGCTTTCTCCGGAATAATTCTTCCATTAAAATGTTCTCTGTTTCTGAATTTCGTATTGGCTATCAATAAGATATGTTCTGCCAAGATTGGGCGGAATTTTACCGTATGGCGACCCCTTCCAGTATGAAGCATGTCGGCAAGCGTAGTTACGAAATCCTTGACCTGTCCATAATCTGTAAAACCATCAATGACTGTCCCGGGAGTTAAATCTTCTCTGTTGGCTTCTGGAACCTGTCCAAGTTGCATTGTTTCCAAGCTCATGTGAGTATTCTATCATACTATGAGTTAAATGCAAATTTATTTCCAGCCCCGGTTAGGCTGTTTTCTCATCTCTTCTGTTTCTGTTGGACGGGAGTAATCATCCTCCAGCCTGAAAGTATTTCCAATCTCCGGAGTAGAAACTTCCAGAATATCAGCATCTTCCACTCCCACCAGTCTGTGTTTTTGACCAACTTGGGTGGTATAACCATAACCTTTTTCCATATTATTTTCCACTAATTCACCTTTTGAATTTTCCAAAATCATGGTCACTTTCCCGGAAAGCAAGAACCAACTTTCCAGTTTTTGGTCATGAACCTGCAAACTCAATCTTTTGCCGGCACTAATGTGCAGAATTTTCCCCATGTAGGGCAAATTATCCGGAGTAAAATGGATCTCATACCCCCACGGCTTTTCTACTCTTTTAACATAAGGCACAATGGTCATTATTCTAATTTAAGCGAATGCCGGTTGAAAAGCAACCGTAGGATCAAAACGATAAAGAACCCTCGGAATCAGAGGTCTATCATTTATGCCGGCATAATTTAGAGGCAGTACGAGGGGAACACCCCTTCTTCTTACCATGGATATGTCGGCGCATCTCTCCTGATATCTTCTGTCAAAGTAAGGTTCATTTACCGTTGCGCTATACCTTGCTCTTAGATAATCTGCCAAGTTTGCGTCTTCTCCGTCAACCAGACTAAAAGGTATACCTCTGACAAAACAACCTCCTCCATCTGCCAGTTTTTCATACATCCCGAAAAAAAGCGCCCACGGATCTGCCACATGATGAGCTACATGCACAGCAGTAATCACATCAAATGATTGCCCGTAATAAAGCCGCGCCAGATTTTGAGCATCCCCAAGTTTCATATGAATGCCTGCAGGAACGCTATCTAATTCTGCAGAGTTGTACAAACAGGCTGTCAGCCCGTAACATTCCACCTTTTCATTCCATCCGGGCACGGTAAGACCGTCCGCGTATCTTCTATATCCTCTTTTGCATTGATCCAAAAATCTTCCGCTGCCGCATCCCACATCTAAAACCCTAGCCATACCTCTCCTGTCAACCACCCCTTGGATAAATTCCATGACATCAAGTCCCAACAGTTTAGGTAAGGCCTGCCTGTATCCGTAAGTCGTCCAGGGCGGCCTGTCTGTCGCAGAAGGTTCAACGCCCCGGGAAACGATATAATCTTTGGGTTGTTGCTCTTCTGAAAAAGCAACTTCTCGCACTATTTCGATTTCTGTTCTCAAATCTTCAACTGTGGCGCGCATTAAATGAGAATTGTACCACATGCTGCCAATCTCGTGGATTCCTGGAAGAGGAAGTAACCACAGAAATTTTTTCCGCCCGGAATGACAGATCCGGCGAAAGCTCTATATTTGAGGCTATTTTTTCCCGGGTAGACATATCGTGATCCCCGTATAAAAGGCTGATATGCGGCATAAACAGATTATTATCCATTTTAAAGACCTGTTTGGCTTTTAAGTTGGCATCCATTAATTTAGCGTTTGATTTAACCCTGACAAAAACATTTTGAAAAAAAGTAGTGGAAAAGGAAATTTCTCCCAAAGTCAGAGCAAAGGGTTTTATTGAAGAAGCCAGTTTTTGAGTTCCCTCTAGAATTTCTTTTTCACTTACTTCAATATCTCCCAACAGGGTCATATGGGGTTCAAAGTAAGGCCCGCCGTATTCTTGGCTTAAATCCAGAATAATTTTTTCCAGAATGGATTTAATTTGAGGATTAGGAACAATCCACAAAGTATATTTCATTACTAGATATTAGCATAATCTGCCAAATTAGCGTATAATCATCTGTCATGAAAAATATTAGAAACATTGCCATTATTGCCCATGTTGACCACGGCAAAACCACTTTGGTGGATGCTTTGCTTAAGCAAACTAAAACAAAACTCCATAAAGACATAATTGATACATCCTTAATCATGGACAGCAACGAATTGGAAAAAGAAAGAGGGATCACTATTTTCTCCAAAAACGCTTCTGTTTCTTATTCAGGGGTAAAAATTAATATTATCGACACGCCCGGCCATGCTGATTTTGGAGGGGAAGTGGAAAGGGTTTTGAAGCTGGCAGACGGATGTTTACTGCTTATTGACGCCCGCGAGGGCCCCATGCCCCAAACCAGATTTGTACTAAAACAGGCCTTAAAAATGGGGTTAAAAATTATTGTGGTAGTTAACAAAATTGACAAAGCCGATAGCAGAACTGACTATGCGGTAAATAAAACTTTTGATTTGTTTATAGAACTGGGAGCCAACGAGGCTGCCGCCTATTTTCCCATTGTTTACGCCTCGGGAAAAAAAGGGTTGGCAGGAGATAAACCTACTTTGGATACGATGTCAGACATCACCCCTGTTTTTGAAGCAATCTTAAAATACATACCCGAACCGCAGGGAGATGAAACCAAGTCTTTGCAAATGCTTGTTACTTCCACCTCGCCGGATAATTTTAAGGGCAGGCTGGCCACAGGCAGAATTTTTGAGGGTAAGCTCTTTGCAAACCAGGAAATAATCCATATTTCCGCATTTGGCGCAAAAAATAAATATAAATTGACTTCTTTGATGACTTTTGAAGGACTGGAAAAAGTTGACTGTAAAGAAGCTTTTGCCGGAGACATTGTGGCTATGTCAGGCATACCTAATATCACCATTGGAGAAACTGTTACAGATAATATGGATACTCCTGCCCTGCCATTGCTTTCAATAGAAGAACCAACTGTCAGGATGACTTTCGGGGTTAATACTTCCCCTTTTGCCGGCCGCGAAGGAGAGTTTAAAACTTCCCGCCAAATCCAGGAAAGATTATTTAAGGCTGTTGAAGAAGATGTAGCGCTCCGCATGGAAAACAATACCTCAACCGGATGGACTATTGCGGGAAGGGGCGAACTGCACCTTTCCATTTTAATCGAGAGATTGCGCAGGGAAGGTTATGAATTTCAGGTTTCCCGTCCGCAGGTAATAGAAAAAATAGTCGGGGGTAAAGTTTTGACTCCTTACGAGAAAGTATATATTGAAGTGCCGGAGCAATTTTCAGGCTCGGTGATGCGAAAAATGGGTTTGAGGCACGCCCAACTTATAGATATGACAAGTCTTGAGGGAATTGTTACCATGGAGTTTATAGCTACCACCAAAGAACTTTTCGGCTACAGGAGTGAGTTTATCAGCGATACAAAGGGTTTGGGGATTTTTAATGCCGGTTTTTATGAATTTGGACCGGATACGCAAAAAGGGGTTGAGAGGAATAGCGGTTCTTTGGTTGCCCACGAGGATGGAATTACCAAACTTTACGCCTTAACAGGCATTCAAGACAGAGGAACCTTATTCATAGGTCCCGGCATGTCTGTTTATAAGGGCCAGGTAATAGGACAAAACTCCAGAGCAGGAGACATATCCGTAAACGTTTGCAAAGAAAAGGCTCAAACAAATCACCGCTCAAGCGGGGAGGGGACTTCCGCGCATTTTGATTCTCCCAGAATAATGGGATTGGAAGCCAGCGTGCAATATATAAATGACGATGAATTTGTGGAAGTTACTCCCAAAAATATCCGGATTAGAAAAATTGACCTCCATTAGCCCGCCATTTTGCATTGATCACACGCTCTCCAACAATTACATCCTGTTTGGAATGAGCAGTAAATGGCAATTTCGACGTTTCATTAAAAGCTACCCAGGAAAAAGTATTATTCTTAAGCGAACCAAACTCTTTAGAATTTTTTACTTCGGCATAAAACACAAAATTATTTTTATCTCTTTCATCGTGAAAGTAATCATAAACCGGATATATGTCTTTTGTCTTAAGGTTTAGGTTTAATAATTGATTTATAATCCGGGCAAAAGCAGTTTGAGCTTCTTCCCCTGCGCCAGCTTCACCTCCAAGAGTAGACCATAACAAATCGTTTTGGACTAAAAGTATTCTGTGTGTTTTTAAACTGTAAAGAAATCCGCTGGCATAAAATGAGGTTTGCACCGTTGCAGTATAGCACAAACCAAAATATGTTACCATTCCCAATATGCTGGTTGATGAAGTAAGCATTATTATTAAGGGCGGGCACGGGGGTCCGGGGCGCGTTTCTTTTCACAAAAAAAAGGGCGCGGGTCCGGACGGCGGAAATGGAGGTAAGGGTGGAGACGTTTGGGTAGAAGCTACACCTGACCTATATGCCTTAAACAGATTCGTTTCAAAAAGGGTTTTGGCTGCGCCAAACGGTGAACCGGGCGGGAATAATGAAAAATCCGGAGCAAATGCCAAGGATTTAATTCTGGTAATGCCAATTGGAACTTTTATTACGGACGAGGAAGACAAAGAAATAGAGCTTGATGAAATAGGGGAAAAAGTATTATTGGCAAAAGGCGGGTTAGGAGGCAAAGGAAACGCATTTTTCAAATCTCCTTCAAATACCACTCCCAGATACGCTCAACCGGGACTTACGGGAGAGGAAAAGAAATTAAATTTAAAATTAAAACTGATTGCTGATTTTGGCTTGATTGGCCTGCCCAACGCCGGTAAAAGCTCTATTTTAAATGAGCTGACCAGTGCCAACGCCAAAATTGGGGATTATCCTTTTACAACCCTTGAACCTAATTTAGGAATTCTCCCACCCCGTCATCCTGAGCGTAGCGAAGGATCTAAAATCTTGGCAGATATTCCCGGGTTAATAGAAGGGGCTTCGGAAGGCAAGGGTTTGGGCCATAAATTCTTAAAACACATTGAAAAAGTTAAGTTACTGCTGCACTGCATTTCTGCGGAATCTGCAAACCCTTTTGCAGATTATAAAATTATTCTGGAAGAACTTGAAAAATTTAATCCCAAACTTTTGGAAAAGCAGGAAATTATTTTACTGACAAAATCAGATTTAGTAGATAAAAAAGATCTGGAAAAGAAAATTAAAGATTTAAATAAAACCAAAAAACAAATTATCCCCGTATCCATTCACGACTGGGAGAGTTTACAATCACTTATTAAAATCCTAGGTTAATTTACAAAAGTTAAGGCTGTGCCGGATCTGTGGATATAATCATCATAAGTATTGCCAATATCCGAATCATGGGAAACCACGTCTATATTTACCGGGATTCATGTAATATGTTTAATCTACCGGGAATCCCGGTATTACTTGCAAACATCCGGCAATCCTGGTAAAATAATCTGATATGAAAATAAATATACCAAATAGCGCTTTTTTAGGTAATATTGACCCATTTTTGAGAAATTTTGATGCCTCAAGCCCGGAAGCGCTTGAAATCACTGCAAATAAACAGTGGATTTCAATACATCCAATGGTTATTGCCATGATTGCCGCATTAGGCCTTTCTCTTAAACCTAAACAGGTGAGGTGTGAGGCTATGGAGGCAAGATCTAAACATTATCTCAAGAGAATGGGATTGTTTGATTTTTTGAAGATTGACTCTGGAATTGAAATTACAGAACATGAATCTGCCGGAAGATTTATACCATTAAAACAAATAACTAACAGTGAAAAATTAACCGAGTTTATTACCGAGGTGGTTCCATTATTGTACTTATCCCCCAAACACGCAGAGCCTATCAGGTATATATTAAGTGAATTAATGAGAAATGTATTTGAGCATGCTATGTCTAAGATTGGTGTTATCCTGTGCGCTCAGTATTATAAAAAAAGTAATACAATAAGAATTGGCATTGTAGATAGGGGGGTAGGCATACTAAAAACAATTTCGCCGTTGCATAGAGCCAAAACTGACCTTGAAGCAATTGGCCTTGCTTTAACACCGGGAATAACCGGGACCACAAAGAGAATAGGCGGCACTGACTATAATGCAGGCGCCGGACTGTTTTTCATTAAGTCTATAGCCACAGTAAACAAAGATTTTTTTGTAATATATAGCGGAAACGGTATGTATAAACTATTAAAAGCCGATAACAGGAAAAGCATACGTCTGCATGCAGATCCCTTTAAAGATAAGCATTCTAAAGGAGGAGATTTCCCGTATTGGCAGGGTACCGCTGTTGGAATTGATATAAACTTGGATAGTACAGAAGAATTTTCTCTTTTGCTGGATTTGATTAGAAAAAGTTATTCTAAGGCTGTTAAAGAACAAAGGAAGGTATATTACAAGGCAAAATTTATATGAAGATAATAAGCAAAGCTGCCTTTCAGGTAAAACTGTTACCTAAAACTGGCGTATTCGCTGAAAATAAAGACATAGCAAGAGATATAAGGATTAAATATCTAATGCCGGTTTTAGAAAAGAATGGAGAAATTACTCTAGATTTTGAAGGCGTAGAATCAGCAACTCAATCTTTCGTTCATGCTTTAATAAGTGAATTGATTAGAAGTTTAGGGAGTGAGATATTAGACAATATATACTTTAAAAATTGCAACAAAAGTATCCGGGAAATCATTAATATAGTTGTGGATTATATGCAGGCAGCGACTTAAATAGAGAAGGGTTGGTTAGTTTACAAAAGTCAGAGCTGTGCCGGATTTGCCAATTCTGCCTGTTCTGCCTATTCTGTGAATATAATCATCATATGTTTGGGGAAGGTCGTAATTTATCACATGGGTAACATTATCAATATCCAAACCGCGGGAAGCCACGTCTGTGGCCAGAAGTATTTGAAATTCATCCTGCTTAAAAGCCTGCAAGGCCCTTTGCCTCTGCCCCTGCGATTTATTCCCGTGAATAACACCTATTTTAAACCCTCTGTATTCAAGTTCCCTGTGCAACCTATCAACCCCGTGCTTGGTGCGCAGAAAAATTAAAACTTTGTCAAACCCGTCTTGGATTAACAGATCATGAAGCTGGTCCATTTTTTTGGCCGGATTTATAACCCTGACAATATCCTGATCCACATTTTCAGAAGTATCCTGTTTTTTAACAGAGATAGTTATGGGATTTATGACAAATGCTTGCAAAATCCCCTGAACCTTGGAAGGGATAGTAGCTGAAAAAAATAAGGACTGTCTGATTCTCGGCATTAAAGATATAAAATATTTAACATCATTAATAAACCCAATATCCACCATTAAATCAACCTCATCCAAAACAATATTGGCATAATTTCCCAAATAAATTACTCTTTGTTTAATTAAATCCGTAAGCCTGCCTGGTGTGGCAATCACTATTTGAGCGCCTCTTCTTAGATCATTAATTTGCCTGCGCATATTAGCCCCGCCAATTATTAAAGCCGAATAAATATTCATACCCAGAGCAAAATGTTTAAGTTCCTCGTTAATTTGAACAGCCAGTTCCCGTGTGGGAACGATTATTAAAGCTTTTTGATATTTATTTTTTAACAGTTTATTTATTAAAGGAATTAAAAAAGCAGCGGTCTTACCAGTACCTGTTGAAGCCAGTCCAATAACATCCCTACCTTCTAAAATAGGTTGTATGGCCTGGGCTTGAATTGGAGTGGTTTTTGTATAACCGTGATTTTTTATATTTGTTTTTAGGGTTTGGGCAATATCAAAATCGTCAAAAGAAACTTCTTTCGGGATTACCTGGTCTGTAACAGGAACAGCTTTTTTGATAAACATATTAATATCTGCCCCTTCCAATTGGCTTCTTCTTTGCACGCGAGGCCTTGAAAATCTTCTATTGTAATACATATTTTGGAGCTACTTGAAAAGTTAATCTTGTGAGGAAAAAATGATCTATAGCTAAAAATTCTTAAATCAACTAGGAATTAGTATACCATATTTGTTAAATAAATGCTGCGGAGCTAGGGCTCGAACCTAGAGTTTCCTGTTCCAAAGACAGGCGTGTTACCATTACACCACTCCGCAATATTAAACTTTTATATCAAATAACTTCTTCAGTACTAGTCTACGACCACTTGCAGACTTTAAGTATTTTTCTCTAACCCTAGACGTCGAGTCTAGGCGGGTCCCGCAATATTGAATTTTTTTGCAAATTACTATACTAAAAAAACTTCTGTTCCCGGTTTGGTGGGTTTATCTACCTTCAGACCAAAAGAGTCTCCTTTTTTGACCTTTTCCACGCTTTCGTGGTCAACCTGAAGAGATTCTATCTTTTGGTTAAATTCCTCTTCGCCCCTTTTAAATTTCACTTCATCTCCAATCTTTAATCCTCCTGATGCCAAATCTACAATAGCCACTCCTAATTTATCATAGAAATGCACAACTTTACCAATAGATTTATCCAAAATTTCTCACCTCCAGTCCAGTAAGTATTATACAACATGTTCTACTTGACAATCACCAACAGGTTATGACTACTATTAAATATAAGGGGGTGATAAAAAAATGAAACTGCTCGGATGGGTGTTGGCTTTGGCTGCCCTTAATTTGGGTTTGTCAGCACTTGGCATAAATCTGGTTGAATCTGTTTTGGGAGGTTCTGATTCTTTATTGGTGAAAGTGGTTTATCTTGCCGTAGGTGCGGCAGGCGCATACAAAGTTTATATCCTGGTATCAAAAAAGAAATAGGGAAGAGTTTGTTTGATATAGTTTAAACTGGGAATTATTAAAATCCGGTCATTTTATTGACCGGATTTTTGTGCTAAAATAAATATTATGCCGCAATTGCCAACGTGGTCAAGGCGTCCGCCTGAAGAGCGGATTATCTCAGTCCGATTCTGGGTTGCGGCACTTTAAGCGGGCGTAGTTCAGTAGCCAGAATGTCTCGTTGCCAACGAGAAGGTCGTGGGTGCAAGTCCCATCGCCCGCTCACTCCTTAAAAAAATTGAAGATTAAGGTTAATATGACAGAAATCACAACGGCCGAAGTAAAGGGGATATAGATTTTAATGTTTGGTTTATCAATGTAAATATCTCCCGGAACTTTGGGTAAATTGGGCATGATATTAAAAATCAGCCCCAAAACCAAAAATACTAACCCCAAAAATGTAAAAAGCTTGCCTATATCTGGCATAAACTAATTATAATACTTCACAGTGACGCTTTTGGCAATGTTGCGGGGCTTGTCCACATTATGACCCAGCTCAACAGCCATGTAATAAGCCAAAAGCTGCAAAGGGATAATGTTCATAATTGCTTGAGTTTCCCCTGTATTGGGAACAGGAATATAATGATCAAAGCTAGGGTGAGAAGTAGAGGATATACCAATTACAGTCGCGCCTCTTGCTTTTACCTGATTAACCGCATTTAATACATCACCTTTTGCCACATCTTCCGATACAACCACAACCACCGGCACTCCTTTTTCCATTAAAGTAATGGCATAATGCTTCAAATCTCCTGCCGGAATACCGTGAGCGTGAATATACGAGCCCTCGATAATTTTAATCATGCCCTCTTTTATAATATTAAAATTTTGATATTTTCCGAGTAAAAAAATATCTTTGGATTTACCTAGTCTTTTGGCAAGCTTTTTAATAAGTTCGTGATTGCTTTGCGCGTCCAAATATCTTTCCATTTCTTGAGACAGAATCTTTAGATTTTCCCTTCCCACTTTTCCCTTGCCACTTATCACTTTCCCTAACAAATATCCCCAGGCAATCTGGGAAGTAAATACCTTGGTGGACATGACGCAAATTTCCGGCCCTGCAAAGCTCATAAAACGAAAGTCAGACATTCTGGTCATGGTAGAACCCGGCATGTTGACTAAAGAAGCAATTTTCACTTTTCTTTTTTTGGCAATTTCCAGAACCTCCAAAACATCGGCGGTTTCTCCGGATTGCGAAGGAGCAATAATCAAATCGTCTTTGCTTAATAAATCATAATACTCAAAAATATCGGCTCCGATTACGCTTTGGGCTTTAATTTTGGCAAAGACCCGAAGATAAAAAGCAATTTGGGACGCAGCCACGCCGGCAGTGCCCGAACCAATGGTGTAAACATTTTTGGCTTGTTTGACAGCTTTAATAAAGTTTTCAAATTGAGATTCTGCGCGGTTAACAATCTGATTTATTACATAAGGGCTTTCATGAATTTCTTTAAGCATAAAATGGTCATAACCTTCTTTATCAACTTTGCTGGAGTGAAAATCAATCTTTTCAAGGCGGTACGGGAGGCTCTTGCCGGATTTAATGTCTATAACATTGAGTTTACCGTTATAATAAACCATCTGGCCATTATCTATCACCACAATTTTATCTGCAAACGGAGCGAAAGACAGGGTATCGGATGAAAAAAAGATTTCTTTGTTGTTAACACCCACTACCAGGGGAGAACCGTTTCTGGCAGCAATAATCCGGCCGTACTTAGTTAAAATTATCACAGTGTTCCTGCCGGAGAGCTCTAAAAAGGCCTGTCTTACCGCTTCCTTTAAATCCCTGGTTTTTTTTAGTTTTTCTTCAATTAATCTCACAATCACTTCAGTATCTGTTTCTGTCTGAAATTTATAGCCTTTTTTCAAAAGATCATCTTTTAACTTCTGGTAATTTTCCACTATGCCGTTTTGGGCCAGACAAAAACTTTTATCAGTGGAAAAATGAGGATGGGCATTGATATCCGTAACTCCTCCATGCGTGGCCCATCTGGTATGGCCAACTCCTATGCTTGATTTAGGAAGATTTAAAGCTTGGTTTAAATCACCAATTGCGCCTACTTTTTTATTAATCTTAATTTGATCTGCCAAAATCGCAATTCCCCAAGAATCATACCCCCGATATTCCAGCCTTTTTAACCCGGCCAAGACAACCTCCGAGGCATTTTGCTTGCCAATATACCCAAAAATCCCACAAATATTAATCCACCTCCTTCCATTGATAGAGGTCGGAATGGCTGATAGACAACCTATCGAATTGCTTGAAAAAACTTTTGGTAATTCTGCTTGGTATGAAGTAATCCCTACCGGTAATAGAAAACTCATTTGTCATAAATGGCGAGTCACTGGCACCAATTGTGCTCCAGTTCTCAATGCTATACTGCCCCATATTATTGTGAAGAAAAAACAGGCTGCACTCGTTATGAAACTTGTTGCAAGAATTTTTCCTAGAGGGGGACATTTTACGGCTAAAACAAGAATCATTGAATATAGAGCCAGAACAGCTCTCTATAAGAAAATGCGTGGTATTAATCATACGCTTCCTTCCATTACAGGCTCTAAATAAATCATTATTAGAATTTTATTTGGTGTTCTTTGAAGTTAAGGAGATTGCTTAATGATTTCTTTTCAAAATCACCTTTAGGTTTGCAACCAACCTGAGGGTTTCCGCAGATAATTTCGATTTACCCTCTTCCTCGTATCCCTGCCAAAGGCCGGGCCACACGCTCTTTCTTAAAAACTCCTTCTCTAAGAACAGATTTACATTAACAGACGATATAGAGGTTGTCAAATACTGTACTAAATTAGTTTTTTTTGATATAAATTAGGTAGTGAAAAAATATGTTTTGGTAACAGGGTCGCTGGCATATGATGTGATCATGGATTTTCCGGGAAAGTTTGCCGACCATATTGATCCAACCAAAACTCACATTTTAAATCTTTCATTTCTCGTTGACACTTTAAAAAAGCAAAAAGGCGGGACAGCCGGCAACATTGCCTATAACCTGGCTCTTTTGCAAATGCCCGTATCCATTTTGGGATCTGCCGGTGAAGATTTCAATGAATATTCTGACTTTCTTCAAAAGGCCGGGGTGAAAGTATCAAATATTAAGATTGTCAAAAATAAGCTTACCTCCCAGGCTTTTATCGTTACCGATCAAGCAGACAATCAGATCACTGCTTTTTATCCCGGGGCAATGTCTGAAAATGTAAATTTATCTATTGAGGCCTCTGAATTTGCAGTTATATCACCCAATGATCCCCGGGCCATGATTAATTTTGCCCTGGAAAGCCAAAATTTAAACATTCCCTATATGTTTGATCCGGGCATGCAACTACCTAGGCTATCTGACCGGCAACTTCTCCAAGGTATGACAGGGGCCAAAATTCTAATCGGTAATGACTATGAAGTAACTCTAATCAAAAAACGACTTAAAGAAATCAAAGTGGATATTCTTATTACCACTTTTGGAGAAAAAGGTTCCCTGATCCAGACTAAAGATCAAAATATCGAGATTCAAGCGGCCAGACCGAAAAAAGTGCTTGATCCAACAGGGGCGGGAGATGCCTACAGGGCCGGTTTTCTGGCCGGCTACTTGCAAGGCCGGGATTTAAAAGAATGCGGCCAAATGGGATCTGTTGCCGCTTGCTACAGCGTGGAAAAATATGGTACAACTACCCATAGCTTTACCCTGGATGAGTTTCAAGTTAGATACAAGGAAAATTATGGATAACGGAAAATTAAAAATCAAATGGGCCGGCAGCCAAATGAAAGTGCTGGAGAAAATTAAGCAGCGTTTTGCCAAGGATAAACCTCTCAAAGGAATTACTTTGGGGGCCTGTTTGCATGTCACGGCCGAAACAGCCAATTTAATGCTGACCCTGCAAAGCGGAGGAGCTAAACTGGCTCTTTGCGCATCAAACCCTTTGTCTACCCAAGATGCAGTGGCAGAGTCGCTCAATAAAAATTTTGACATCCCCACTTTTGCCAAAAAAGGGGAAGACAGGAAAACTTATTACAAACATCTAAATAAAGTCCTGGATTTTCATCCTCAAATTACCATGGATGACGGGGCAGATCTGATTACTCTTTTGCACACGGAGAGAAAATCACAGCTTAAAGAGATTGTCGGCTCCTCCGAGGAAACCACCACCGGAGTAATTAGGCTAAAAGCCATGAAAGAAAAGGGCGATTTAAAAATTCCGGTGATGGCAGTCAACGACTCTCAAACCAAACATTTGTTTGATAACCGCTACGGCACAGGCCAGTCCACCATAGACGGGATTATCCGGGCTACCAATGTGCTTTTGGCCGGTAAAAATTTTGTGGTTTGCGGCTATGGCTGGTGCGGAAGGGGGATTTCCGAGAAGGCCAGAGGCATGGGAGCGCATGTCACAGTTACCGAGGTTGATCCGGTGCGGGCTCTGCAGGCAGTGATGGACGGATTTGAGGTAACATCTTTGTCCGTGGCTTGCCAAAAAGCAGATATTATAGTCACGGCCACAGGCAATAAAAATGTTTTGGGCAGGGATTTGTTTAAACTCCTAAAAAACGGGGTGATTTTGTGCAATGCCGGTCATTTTAATGTGGAGTTTGATTATGAAAATCTGGTCAAAATAGCCAAACAAATAACCAAAGTGCGGGAGTTTCTGGAGGAACTGGTCATGCCGGACAATAAAAAAGTTTTTGTTTTAGGTGAAGGAAGGCTCATCAATCTGGTGGCGGCAGAAGGTCATCCGCCTGATGTGATGGATTTGTCTTTTGCCAATCAAGCCCTGGCAGCCGAATTTTTTGTCAAAAACAAAGGCAAGCTAAAAAATGATATCTACACCATACCAGAAAAGCAAGATATTGAAATTGCCCGGCTTAAACTTGAGTCCATGGGAATTTCCATAGATCAACTGACCAAGGAACAAAAACACTACCTCTCCAGCTGGAACGAAGGAACATAAAATGTGGACAAGACAGGATTCGAACCTGTGACCCCTTCAGTGTAGGTGGAATGCTCGCCAGGCTCAAATCCTCCAACGACCAGAGATCAACTCCTCTCTTTATTCTGCGGGTATTATATAACAAATATGGATAAATATAATACAGTTATTCTAAGCATGCTGTATAATTCCCACAATGGAAGCTACACAATCTGGGGTCATTCAATTTTTCAACCAAGTTACAGCACCAGGGGTAATAGTTGGCTTTTTAGGGTCAATACTGACTCTTTTTGCCAACCATATTTTAAGCAGACAAAGAGACAGAGAAGATAGAGAAGAAGCTTTTAAGCTGAAGCTTTATGAGTTAAGAATCCAAGCAGCACAAACAGCAAATCAGTATATCTTTAGAATATATAAAGAGCAAGGCATACTTGAGGGATTAAAGGCACATTTAACCGTACATGAGCCAGAATTTAAAAAACAGGATGATATTATTAATGATCTTATACAAGAAGCAAGTAACTGGATAGATGGTCAAGTTTTAATTTTAGGACAAACAATTAATAGAAAGTTTTATGCCTATTTGAATGGATATGATTCAAAATATGAAAAAGAATTGAGGGAAGATGTACAGAAAACACTAACAAAACTAATAAAAAAAGATTTTATAAAGTTTGGTGAAGAAGATGAAAAACCTAAACTGTATATTCCTGACCCCAACTAATCTTCTGGGGAAATGTTAAAAGACGAGATACCGCATGAGGGTGGTAGACCAAGCACTTCAAAACTGTCGTCTAACACGACAGTTAGACTTGAGGATATAGGTATTAATAGAGATCAATCTTCTATCGGAGGATTATCAGACATTTATTTTAAGCCTTGACAACTAGTTGTAGTAGTTGTACTGTATCAATAATGAATAAAAAACAACGGATAACCCTATTCCTCGATCCTGCTCTGGTCAAAAAAGCAAAAGGGCAAGCCTTACAGGAAGAAACCACATTAACAGGATTAGTCGAAAAGGCACTAGATAAATATTTACCAGTAGTTGTAAAAGTTACTTTTGTTGATAATACGAAAGTCAAATAAAAGCACCATGATAAATACAAATAACCGTCTGATAATACCGGCACAACCACAAATCCTATCAGCCGATGGTATTCAGGATAGGGCAAAAAGGGTTTTTGATTTACTTGATATTTCAGAAAACACCAGACAAGACTATAAATATAGAATTGGATTATTCCTGGAATTTGTTAGAAAAAATGGGATTGGGATCAACAGCTATTTAGAGTTTAAAAGATACTTAGTAAATAGAACGGACCTAAGTGTTAGTACTAAAAATAAATATCTGGCCACAGCTAAGATATTCCTCAAAGAATTAAGTAGACAAGGCGTCATCCCCAGCGACATTACCCAAAATATTAAGGTATTTAGCCAGGATAAAAAGCATAAAAGGGACGGACTTAATCAAGAGGAGATTAACAAATTAGTTGAGCAGTTGAAGCAATTACCTGTTACACCTCAAAACGCCCGTTTAAAGGCTATTTTCAGCCTTCTAGCACTCCAGGGACTACGCCAGATTGAGATTGTCAGGCTAGAGGTTAAAGAAATTGACCTTGTATCTAAAACAGCTTTTGTCCAGGGTAAGGGCCGGGATGATAAAGAATTAATAGACCTGCACCCGGAAACTATCAAAGCACTAAGGGATTATCTAAAAGCCAATAAAAAGTCCAGCGGCCCTCTATTTACTTGTCAGTCTAACAATCACTTAAACCAAAGACTTACAACCAGAGCTATTAGACAAATAGTCACCCGTACCCTTAGGAAACTTGGTATTGATAAAAGCACGCATGGCTTCAGACACTATTTCACCACTACCTTAATCAGAACTTATAAAGGTGATCTTTTAGAAGTGGCTCAATATACCAGGCATAAAGGACTTGAAATGTTGCAGGTGTATAATGACAGTATCAAAAAGCAGGCTGATTTACCAAGATATTATAGCGCCTTTAAGGGGGTAGGTTTTTAATTATGTATCTACCAGTTTGGCTATTAATCATAGGTGCGATAGTTGCGTATTGGATTTATAGCAGGAATTCTGGGAAAGGGATATTGGTACAACCAAGTAATGTTGAGGGTATTGAAGGTAGCGTTCAGTTCTTAAAAAACAGTATATTTGAGCTTGTACACTTCGATTCCCCCCATTTTATAGATACCCAAAACGCCTTTGACGCTATGGAAATTAATTATTTTCGATTAAAACAAAGATTTATTCATAATCCCGAAAAGGTCTTGGAAATAGCAAGAGATTGGCAAAGATACGTTGAGGCTCTTGGTGATCTTAAATTTGCAAGAGTTATGCTTGATGTTGATTGGAGTGATGATGCATATGATAAAACTGGAGAAAGAATGAAAGAACCCTCAATAATAAAGAAGGAGATTGAAAAGAAATTAAAATTGTTATTAGGAAAAGATTGGCAAGAAATCCCACCAGATTACTTTAAGAGAGAGGAAACTATGAAAAAACCCGATGAAAAAACTAAGGCTAAATTAGGTCTTGATGAGTGGAAATTTTATTATTGGGGTGAAAAGAACTTAATAAGATTGGACGAAATAAGGCAGAAGGAGAAGGAAGAAAAGGAGAAAAAAGAGCAGATAAAATAGCCTTGAACTTCCCATAAGTATAATTACAGGAAGTAGAAAAAAATGTACACCTTCAATTGGTCAGCAATCAAGAATTTACAGCAGGATACAATCCAATTTTTTCAAAGAAGGCCTAAAGAGGGACGGTTTTATTTTGTTATATGAATGAGGTAACCCCCGTTTTGAAAATAGGTACTACGGGAATTTTTAAGTCTCAAAAAAATTTTTAGGAATTTTTAGGAATTTACACTGGGTATTTTCCCTAGCTCTTGTGAATCATCCAATGGTGTCGTTTCTACCTCTTCTTTTTTAGGTTCTTCTTCATTCTCCGTTTCTACAGTATTACCCTTTTCTATAAGAATTGCTTTTACAGTTTCTGGGTCATCATAAAAACATTCTAAAACTCTCCGTGTGTACTCATGGGCTGCTTCAAATTCTTCTTCATCAACTGCTCTCCACTCATCATGCAAAATATTATTACCTAAAACTCTTACATTTTCATGGGCTCTTCTCTTTAATGGTAAAGTAATTACCCCGTCATCTGCTGCTTTATCAACTTTGGATTCTAAATTACCAGTAGTGTAACCATGAGCTTTAAGGGTTTTTTCGAGTGCAGACCTTAACATAGCTGAACCAGACCTAAAACTTTCTATAGAAGCATCTTTTTCTGCTTCCCTAAATTCATTTTCAATACCAGCGGGTATTCCTTCTGGTAATGGAAGCTGTACTACTGAATGAGGAAAAAATTCTACTAAATCACCATTTTCAACACTACCTTCACCATGTATCCCTGCTAAGCCAGCCCTCCCGCAACCTGCAAATATTGAATTTTTACATTTGCAGGAGGCTATTTTTTCCGAGCATTATTTTGAGAAAAGACATTTTATAATGCTCAATTATATATGCAAGTCTAATGGAGGAGAATTAAAAGCGAATGAAGAGGTTCAGGAATTTAAAAAAATCACACTTGAAGTTTATGGTAGACAATTAACAGATGAAGAAGCGCAAGATCAGGGTACAAGACTGGTTACAGCATTTGAACTTATACTGAAACATAAACAGGAGGGGAAATAATTAAAGATAATCCAAAATTAGTTTATATCCAAAATTTGTGCTTTATTCATGAAACTAATCACAGCAGGATCAACCATAATATCCTCCCTTAGGATTTCTCTTTTGAGATATAGTCCTTCAAGGCTTTTACATCTGCTTAAGGCTACATATGTTTGACCATGGGCAAAAGCCCCATCCCCCATATCCACTGCAACAGAACCATAGGTTTGACCCTGGGCTTTATGGATAGTTAAAGCCCATGCTAATTTCAGAGGAAATTGGGTAAAAGAACTTACAACTTCTTCTTCAACTTTTTTCTTTTCCTGGTTATAGTAATAACGTATTTTGCTCCAAGTTTCCCTGGGTACAGAATAAACAATTCCGTCAATGTCTACTTTCACCTCAGTAGCAGATAATGAGTGAACATAACCTATGGAACCATTAACCCATTTTTTCTCCCTGTCATTTTTGATGAGCATTACTTGAGCACCCTTTTTTAAACGTAAAATTTCATCGGTTGGGAAAGCTGATTGTTCCAATTCTCCATAGATAGTTGCTCGATATTCTTTTAACTCTCCTTCAAGCTGCCCAAGTTTCCGATTATTTATTTCACTGGCTAAAGCGTTAGTTGTGACCAAAGTAATTATGCCTTCTTCGGGTACTTCAACAGTAACACGAGCATTAAGCTGAGATAAAAATTGGTCAGTCACACTTCCAGCACGGATACTGTTTAGAATGCCTCTGAATATTTCATCCTTTTGTCTGAAAATTTTAGACAACTCATATATTTCAAGCGGTGTATTTCCCCAAGCGTGAGCATGAAAAAAACGAAATCCACCATGATTATCTGCAAAGTACTTATGGAGCTCAGAATCATTCACAACAGGTGGTAATTGATAAAGATCTCCAAACATAACCATTTGAACTCCTCCAAATGGCAAATTACTGCCACGGGCTTGCTTAAGCAAGTAATCTATAGCATTCATCAGATCAACACGGACCATTGAAATTTCATCAATAACAACTGCATCTAAATTTCTAAGCAGTAAGGCAGTTTTAGGAGTTAATCTTAATTTATCATTTGTGATAAATGCAGGAGGAATCCTAAAAAGTGAATGTATGGTTTGACCCCCCACATTTAAAGCTGCAACCCCTGTGGGTGCTACAACAACTAAACGTTTGGAAGAGTTTTGTTTGAAATATTGCAGTAAAACAGATTTACCAGTTCCAGCTTTACCAGTTATAAACATATTGCTGGTTGTATTTTCTAGCTTGTCAAATAACATTTGTTGTTCCGGACTAAGCTTTATGTCAGATATATCAACCTGCTTTATATTTAATTTAGCTTTAGGTGTACTCATAGTTCTTGGTGTGGGATAATAACCTCCATTATAATTCCCTCTCTGTGGCTTCTTATCAATATGATCTTTAATTGCGGAACCTATCCAGATTGTAATTAGGAAAAGCGCTATCCACTCCATATTTTTGTATTTTACTCCAATTATGTGGAGATTATAATGATAAACGCAAGTGCTTTATGCATGCAGTTGCATTTTCTTACAAAAGAGGGCAAAAGAAAGTAGTGCATGCCTTATCTAAAATCTGCTGTACTATAATGATTAAACATTATGTACTTCAATAAAACGATCCTGATTTTAGAGGATCACCTACTAACCCTTTCAAAAATCTTAGAGCGATTATATAAACTTGAAGGAGATCAGCCTGATGAGCTTAGCGTAATTGTTTTAACTAATGGTCAGCAGGTTCAGGACTATATAAACAATAACCCCAGAGCGCACTTTGATATTGTACTCATTGATTATGACGATAAGTTGGGTAGAACCTTTCATATACTTGAACTTGAAAGGTTTGGAGTTGATAAAATCATTTCCATATCATCAGTACCAAAGTGGAATGAAGAAGCCCGAAAAAGGGGTGTTAAAAGGGTAATTTTAAAGGACTACGCACATTTAGATGAGTTTGCAGATAAAGTTGTAAAAGAGATTGAAGATATGCTTAGAAAATTAACGGTCGGAGAAGATTAGGCTCTAACTTTATTTACATAAATATCAATATATTTATCGATTAATTACACAGACTTTCGCACGGTACTCCATCTTTATCTCCGTCTAGGCGTGCTACACCACAACTATTAAGGTAGAAGTAGGCTTCCTCACAAGATACCATCTGACCACATTTAGTCTTGCCTGCACAAGTGAATTTACCACTACTATCGAAAGATCCACCCGAAGTCCCTGTAGTATCCGAGGAACCACCAGTTGTAGTGGAACTTGTTCCGCTAGTTTGTATTGATGGCTGTGGGGAGCTAGTAGGGCAGGCATTATCGGCCCACAGACCTCTTTTATTCTCTTCTGCTTCTTTTTGTGCCTGTTTGAATTCAGATTGATATTTGTAAGGTGTATTGTAGGTATATTCGTATGCAAATCCTTCACTAACCATCAGTTTATTAACATTAGTTCCATCTTCTAAAAATACATATCTAAGGAACCTTTGGTATTTATCCCTATTATCCTGGCTTTGATCTGCCTCAAGTCTGACTGATTTACCTGAAATCAATGATTTTAGCTTTGCTGATGCTTCTTTACCAAAACACTGAACAGGCTTTCTGGGGTCTACTGTTTCGGGTGAATCAATACCAATCAAGCGAATAGTTTCTTTTTTACTATCAATAACAACCTGAATAGTGTCTCCATCAATTACGGAGGAAACAGTGTAAAGATCGGATTGCGGTATTGATGTAGGGGATGAAGTAGCTGCAACATTAACTTGCCCTTGAGACTTTGGTTCAACCTTCTGTATCTGTTCTGCGGTCTGGCTTTTAGGAGCAATCATTACCGCTATTAAAAATAAGGCTATACCTGCAATAACTTTAGCAATAGTTGGCAGTTTTATCGGAAATCTACTCATAATTAATCTCTCGCCAGGAGGGATCAGTAAAGCTGCAAGTAGAAGCCAAACAATAAAAGTAGGAATGCTAGTTGAGATATAAACCAATGCGCCTACCGTACTTAAAATACCAAGAACCCATCTTAATATTTTTTTAAATTTTTCCATATCTATCTACAGTTATTATATTAAAAATTCTGAGAACCTCAAAGTTCTTATTTTCACTTGCTTCACTAGCGGACTAATCCCTTCTCTTTTATACAGAAATCATATTGCTTTTCCGAAGCCTTAGAATACCAGTCCTTTGCCGGAACAGCAGGTCTGTCTGTTTTATACTCCTCAATTGTTTGTTTATTATTGCGTTCGCATATTTCCTCAAAAGATTCGCTGAATATGCTAACGTACCCTGATCCCTTACAATCATCCTTAATGATACCTTTCACCCTTAATTCTTCTTCGCTCATGGCTGGCTTAGCAGGAATAGCCTCATCAGTATGCTTTACCCAGGAACACTCTTGTCTAATCTTGGTGGGTCTTAGCTCGAACCAATAGAAGCTACCAAAGATCAGAAGTAAGCCCAATACAATCAATAACACTACTATACCTTTTTGGTTCATTTTATTCATCAGTCCACTCCTTATATCCTAGGGCATGTGGATAAATTTATGGCAAAGTCTCACAAGCAATGCCATCCCCGTCTCTATCTAGCCTATGCGGATCACCAGGGCCAGCAGCTTCAAAGAATGCTTGAGCCTCCGCGTGAGTTGCAAAATCTGTACAGTCCTTATCTCCTCCCGAAACAGTCGGTTTTGGTGATCTCGGAGTAGGGCTACTTTGAACAGTTGGAGATGGAGTAGGCACTTGAGTTGATGTTTTATTAGCATTATTAATAAGTGCTACTGCACCACCTCCAATAACTGCTGCTGCAATAATTGCCACTATCCATTTCCCAGTATTGCTTTGCTTCGGTTCAGAATTTGGTGTTTGGTCGTCTATAATAACTCACCCCCATTCATACTTAATTATACAGAATACTTAATCTCTACAGGCATCATTGGTTATTCTACCTCTTTTTAATAATCCATAACAGCCATAATTTACTTGCCAATCAGCACATTTTCCTTCGCGACTCATTCTTTCTTCCTTTCGAATAATACACTGTTTTGATAAACATTGACTTGAGTCTGTACAACTTTTCCCACCATCTGAGTATTTTTTATTACAGAAAGGTCCTTCACCAAAGGGGCCCTGCATCCATACTCCACCACTTTTCTCACACTTATCTACAATTTGCTTTTTAGTACACTTCCCTTCAAAACTCCCATAACCCTGTGTCCATACTGCACCGTTTTCCTCGCATACTTTTCTAAGACTCTCATTTTCTTTTTCTACTTTATCCCATCTTGCTTCATTCTGTGGAAAATTTACTTCTTCAAAAAATGGACTACTTAATTCACTAGTAACTTCAACTTCACCATTTTGAAATTGCTTATTGATAATTCTTGTGACTAAAATAACTATGAGGATTGATAAAAATGTTGTAAAAATGATAATTTTGGCATTTTGGGGCATTTACCCGCCCCTCCTATTAAATAGATCGTCTAGCGGGCTCCTATTATCTGGTGGTTCCTTACCATATTTATTTTCTCCCTCTGTTCCTCTAACAAATAACAAGATCAGTATAAGACCTAAATTTATAAAAGGTACGAACATCAATAAAAGTGCCCATCCAGAATGATTTAAGTCATGTAGTCTTCTAACCAATAGTGGCAACATGTACAGTAATCCAAAACCTACTGTGGCTATGAGCACTATGAGTAAAATTATAGCAATTTGGTCCGATAAATTCTGCGCTATTTCTGGTTGTGCAAGTGTTTGTAAAAAGATAACTAATATAGTAAATGGTAGATAGAGAAGGACAAAATTTCTTCTTTTAATTCTGCCTTCAAAAGGTCGCTTCGTCGTCAACCAATTAAATATATTAAAACTGTTTTTATCATGTACATAATTTAACATTACGGATTTTTCTAAGGATAATTAATAAGATCTCTGTATGGATCATATCGCGGACCGACATAATATATGTTAATACGCGGAACTGGAGCGGGAGGAGGTATAACCAAGTTCATTTTAGCTGAATTTTGTATGCGGTTTAATAGTGGCTCTATTGGCATAAATCTAAAAGTACGATTTGTTATACTTGTTGGTGGCTGAATATATGGAGGATTATATCTAATCGGTCTAAATGGAGGGGAATAAAAAGGACTATACATACTTCCCACCAAAAATAGCATGAATACTCCAACTATAACCTGATTAAAAATTCTAAAATTAGTTATTTTATTCATCATACCTCGAACTTATCAGAAATGTAATAAAAAGTCAATGGTTTGAGCTTCAATTTATTACTCTATGTGTAATAAGTTTTTCTTGCATTTTCTGTTAGCTTTGAGTCATGAACAAAACAAAGTTTACTCAAAGGGATATTTCACTGGGGAAAAGAATTGCAAGAATGAGACGGCAGCGGGATTTAAGCCAGGAAGAAGTAGCCATTAAAAGCAGTTTAAGCCAAACCACTGTTGGCTTGCTGGAAGTTGGCAAGCGCCGAATAAGTTTGAGAAGTTTACAGAGAATTGCTTCTTCTTTGGGGGTAAAAGTAAAAGATCTGATAAATTTTTAATGGAAGAAAGGTCCATAATGTTACCCAAATTAGCATATCCAATGGCAAGTAGTTCAGCCCTTTTAAAATGACTCGTTCTTTATCAAATTAGTGCAAATTTAACAAGGAGGAGAAAGATCCGCAGCAGTACCAAAAATCACTCTGACAGCGTGATAATTTTCATAAAATCACTGGTATATTGATGTTATAATGCCAACATTATGCCTAATACTGTGAAGGAGACAAGAATTACTTTTGTTTTACCAAAAGGTTTGTTTAATAAATTAAATCTCTATTGTAAAGAATTTGATTATCGCCAGGCTGAATTTATCCGTCAATTAATCCGAGAAAAACTCTTTAGTCAACCTTCTGATGACACTGATGGGATACGTTTTAAACCACAAAAGCAACCAATTGCGAAGCTCTGTAACATTTGTAGGCTCCCGAAAAATGAGGATAGCATTGATTTTGTAGAATCTTCTGTTGATGGGAAGTTGCTGAAAACTTTGATGTGTAGCGATTGTTTTGAAAGTTTACCGGATGATATGAAATCTAACTACCATCCGCTTGAGCCATAAACTTCTTAGATTACTGATAAAGATAATGTATTATGATATAAGTTAGTCCTATAAAACTTATGAACTCCGAAGCTAACAAGCAAGAATAAAATACCATATTGACAAGCTCATAGAGTAGATGTTATTGTAAGATTATAAACGGCATTTAGAGGCAACAAGCCCAAACGCCCGCAATAGAATTTCTTTCAAAAAGGAGTTTTGTTGTGGGCGTTTTTTAATGCCAAGAATCAGGTGGAAACATAAAAGCTCCCGTTGGGATTCCACCTGAGACGGGAGTTTTTATATGCAGAAAGAGAGCAATATATATATTCCAGGAGATAAAGAATTCGAAGATCCAAACTCACAGCTAAACAAAACCCTTGCTTCCCTAGGGATAAATCCCCCTAACGAGCAAATGGAAAACTATTCTAAGGAAGATAACGATCTAATCCCACAAGAAAGTGAATCCAAAGAAAAGCAACTTCCAAAAGGAGATAAAGTAGCTGAACAACTGGTAAACCTAACGCTTGAGTCTGGCTCTGAATTGTATTTGGATCAATTAGGGGAACCGCATATTAGTTTTCCAGAAAAAGCTGTTACTGCTTTTCCTATTAGGAGTGTAACTTTCAGAAGATGGCTTGCGGGAAAATATTGGGAAGAGTACGAAAAAGGCTTTAGTGGTGACACCTTCCAAACGGTTGTCGGTACTCTGGAGGGTAAGGCATTCCATGAAAGACAAATCATTGAGCTTTACAATCGAATAGCTAGGATAAATGGAGTTATTTATTATGATTTAGGTGACGATATTCGGGTTGTCAGGGTAGATCAGAATGGCTGGGAAATAGATGGCTATCCAAACGTTCCTGTAAAGTTCCGCAGATTTAATCACCAGATGGCTCAAGTTACACCTATAAGGGGAGGCAACCTTGAGGATGTTCTGCCGTTTATCAATCTAAAATCGGAGACCGACAAGCTGCTTTTTCTAACTTATTTACCAACAGTTTGCATCCCTGACATTCCTAGGGTGGCATTGATAAATACAGGAGATCAGGGAAGCGCAAAATCTACAAGTCTGCGGATTGCAAGAAATCTAATTGATCCAAGTCACGCAGACCTGCTTGATCCCATAAGTGATCTGCGGGAGCTTGCCCTAGCTGCACACCATCACTATTGTTTGTATTTAGATAATCTTTCCAACTTACGGGATGAACTATCTGATGCCTTTTCCCGTTTTGTTACCGGAATCGGTTCTACAAAAAGGAAGCTATTTACAGATGAAGACGCCATAGTTTTTAAACAGAAAATAGCAGTAGGACTTTCTGGAATTACTTTAGTAGCAACAAGAGCGGACCTACTAGAAAGGTCGCTAATCCTCGCCTACGATCTAATACCACCAGAAAATCGTCAGGCCGAAGAAGAACTCTGGATCGAGTTTAACAATCTTAAACCAGCAATCCTAGGATCTTTGTTTGATATTTTATCTAAAATCTTGAAGATTGCACCAACCTTAAAATTTACAGTTCGACCACGAATGGCAGATTATGCAAAATACGCATCCGCAGCAGCAATTGCGCTGGGATTCACTCAAAATTCTTTTTTAGCAGCATTTGATAAGAATACTAAAAGACAAAATGAAACTGCTCTTGAGGCAAGCGTTACAGCCAGCGCAATAATTCAATTCATGTCTAATAAAGAGGAATGGGAAAGTTTGGCTTCGGAGCTATACGGGGAATTAAAAACGATTGTCGAAAATTCAAAACAGCAAGTAGGCGGGGAAGACGGTTTTCCTAAGGCAGTAAATCATCTTTGGAGAAAAATTATGCAAGTAAGACCTAATCTTATTTCCATAGGTATTACTGCAACAAGATCAGAAAGCAGCGCAGGTACCTTAATCAAACTTACTAAAACTGTCCAACAGAAGAAAATTATCGCCACTACTGCCACTACCACCACTCTGAATTCAAAATCTAATGGCGATAAAGATTCTCCTGTTGCCATTACTGCCACTGAAAATGATGTTACTGCCACTAATCCTAGGCACGGAGTGGCAACAATGGCGACAATGGCAGTAGAAAACCCTATTTTGGACGAAACAGTTAAACCAGAGATCCCAAATTATGAGGAGGTGCTTAAAAATGCCGACTGGCTCAATGACTAAACTACCAAGGGATACAAAAGAAAATATCCGGCTTTGCAAAATTGCCCAATATTTCACAGAACTGAAACAGTTAAGGATTTTACTAAAAGATAACAAAGAACACTATAATTTTTTAATTGAGTTTAAGGAAATGCCAATTAAGCTTCTGGAAGATTTAGGTGTTTCCAGGGTAGAAGCTGAAACTGTTTTACTCTTTGACTCTGTACTGACCTCTGAAGTTGTAGAAATGTTCAGGGAAACAAAAAGTAGGCCGTTCTGGGAATGAAGCATGATTATCAAGCTTGTGACGGATCAATCTGTGCTACTGATCCACATACCTGGACTGAAACTATAAAGGGGCGTGATGAGGGATGAGCTTAAATATTTTAGTTAATTTTTACCCTTAAATTCAAAATACCTTTTTTAAAGTCCCCACCACCAATAACCCTTCCTATTTCCCAGGCATGACTAATAAGCTCTTTTACCTTTTCTTCCTGAGTCCTGTACTTCCTGGCTTCTGAACTATAATTCTTTAAGGTCTTAGCCTGAGTTGAGGTGTCATATTCCAGATATTTCATGGTCGTTTCAATAGCTCTATGACCCATTGCGTCCTTAATATCATCAATAGAAGCACCATTTTTCTTTAGGTCCCGTGCAAAAATCCTTCTTAGATCGTGCACATTCATAGGACTTCCGAATAATTTTCCAGCTTTCCGCATTGTTTCCTCTAATTTTTTTTCATTGACCACAAACAGCCTCTCTAAATCACTTTCTTTGTAATGGGTTCTGTCACTTAGAGTTTTGAGTTCATCTGCTGTACGCTCTCCATTTACCCTTCTTGTTAAATCCTCAACCAGCCAGGGGACTGCTGGAATTGCTGCATTTCTAGGCCCATTTTTACCCTCCACAATTGTTAGCTGATTACCGGATATAGATACATGTTCCCTTAGAATCTGGGAAGTTTCATAATTCCTACCACCGCAAGCTACTACAATAAAACACAAACAAGCTCTGTGTTCCATTTTTGAAAAGGTAGATAATCTGCTGTCGAATCTACCTGGTTCTGTAGCTTTTTTTATCAGCTCCAAGACTTCTGTTTGAGAAGGAAGAATCCTGGGCTTTCTGTGAACATAAGTTCTATCAATATTTATTGTCCACTTTTTTGGAATTATGTCTTCATAAAACAACCAGTCTGCAAACGCCAGAATAGCAGTTTCAGCTTGCCTTCTTGTACTTTCTGAAAGCTCCCTGTCTGACAGGTAATTGAAGAATTTGATGATCGCTTCACGGTTAAAAGGAGTATCTAAATATTCCAGTAAAAGATTAAAGAAATAAGCATTATTAGCTGTGGTTTTGGCTGATTTCCACCTTCTTTGCCTATGATCTTTAAATTTTTTTATCAGTAAGCGTAACGTCTCTTTATCCATAGTTTTGAATAAAGAGAGAGTTACCTTGCAGAAGTCTTTAATCGCACCAGTTACCTGGCCGTATCCTCCCCCCGTACCGAATTGGAGGACTTCCACTCTCTGTGTGGGCACTGTAGGTCTCGAACCTACGAACCTTCTCGGTGTAAACGAGACGCTCTACCAACTGAGCTAAGTGCCCTTAAAAATCGCTCAGTGCGCTAAGCATACCACTTCTCTTCCTCGATGTAAACGAGGTGCTCTAACCAACTGAGCTACTTGTCCAAATGTGCGGACGAGAGGAGTTGAACCTCCACACCCTTTCGGGCACAGCCACCTCAAGGCTGCGTGTATACCGTTTCACCACGTCCGCATTCAGTGCCGAGGAGAGGATTTGAACCTCCACGAGCTTGCGCTCACAGCCTTCTGAGGGCTGCGTGTATACGGACATTTTTCGCTGCTGCGGGGACTGGTTGAGCTGAATCAACCCCAGCTTATTACAGCCGTGGTGGGAACATGGGACTCGGGCGGATCATCAGGCAAACTGCGCACCGAACTGGGGATTTTACCGCCCGGCGACATGCGCCAGTGTTTACTGGCTTTGATGGAAGATCCCCGGCAGCGCCAGGTGGCCCAAAAACTGTTTGACGACCGGTTGGAGGATGTCAAAGGCCCGCTCAAAGGCCATAGTCTGGGCAATTTGATAGCCGCCCGTCTGGAACAAAATTACAAAGGACCGGACAGGGGACTGGATGCTGAAAGAATGCTTTTTCGCATCAGAGCCAGGGTTCTGCCGGTAGCTCTTTCGGATTTAAATTTAATTGCCAAACTGGAAACCGGCGAGGAAATTGAAGGGGAAACCAGAATTGATTTGCGCGGTCTGGCAGAAGATTACAATCCCAAAGACAAAATCATGAGAATTTATTTTGATTCCAATCCGGATCCCAACCCGGAAGTGATCAAAGCCATCAAGCAAGCAGACAAGATTATTTTCTCGTCAGGCGACCTTTACACTTCGCTGCTGCCTCATCTTCTGGTAAACGGCATCCGCGACGCTGTAGTAAACTCCAAAGCTAAAGTTATTCTGATTTTGAATTTAATGACCAAAAAAGGGGAGACGGATTCGTTTAAGGCCTCGGATTACTTAAAAGTGTTTATAAAATACCTGGAAGATAAAAACAGAATAAATTACGCGATCGGGAATTCAAACGGCTTAAGCAGGGAGATTTTAAGAGTATACAAAAAAGACGGCCAGGAACCCGTGGAAATTGACGACGAACTTTGCGCAAAAGTGTCGAATAAGCTTAAAATAATTAAATCCCGTCTGGCTGTTTATCACATTAGAGAACACCTGCTGCGCCACGATCCGGAACGCCTGGCCAAAGTTATACTTGACATTTCTTAAGTTTTAGGTCTAAATATAATCTTAATAAATTTTAAGCAGATGGACATTAAACCTACCCTGGTGGCGGCGTGGTTTGGGGCCGTCATCACAACTTTGCTATTCAGTATTTTTTTTCTGATCTATTTGTCAGCCGATCAAATCATTGCTCCTCAAAACCAAAACTTCAAGCTGTATTCGGCCCTGCCGCCGGACAATAACAGACTTGCCCAGGATATTATTTTTCTGGATGGCAGATCTTTGCTGGTAAAAAACTTTTTTGAGGGTTACAAATCTCCTCTTGCCGGATTAAACAGTCATTTTATTGAAGTGGCTGATAAATACGGGCTGGACTGGAAACTTTTACCGGCCATTGCCATGCAGGAAAGCAACGGGGGAAAGAAAGTCATTAAAAATTCCTACAACCCTTTTGGTTACGGCATCTACGGCAATCTGGTCATCAGGTTTTCCTCCTGGGAAGAGGCTGTGGAAAAAGTGGGCAAAGCTCTAAAACAGGATTATTTAAACCAGGGCTTAAACACGCCGGATAAGATCATGGCCAAATATACTCCTCCCTCTCTTAAAAAAGGCGGGGACTGGGCCAGAGGAGTTAAATCCTTCATGCTGGAACTTCAATAAACTTCAGTAAGCTTGACATTACGCTTTATTTCTGCTATACTACAGGACTATTTTATGAATAAACTACCATTGGCGTTTGCCATTGCCGTTTCCCTGATTTTTTCCCAATCCGCGGTACTAGCTAAACCTGCAAAGGAAATTTCTCCCTCTGTTAGAATACAGGCCAAAGTTTTGGACGAAAAAGCCAGGGTGCTGGCCGATTATTTTAAGAAATACAACTCTCCCCTGGAATATCATGCCCAGGATTTTATTGATGCGGCCAATGAGTATGATCTTGACTGGAAACTGGTGCCCGCAATTTCGGGGGTGGAATCTACTTTTGGCAAACAAATTCCCGGAGGATATAATGCCTGGGGATGGGGAGTTTATGGAAATCAGGCTATTTACTTTAAGTCATGGAGAGAGGGTATTTTTGAGGTAGCGCGGGGCTTGCGGGAAAATTATCTGGATAAAGGTTTGACAGATCCCTATCAAATGAACAGAGTTTATGCGGCCTCACCCCACTGGGGTAAAAAGGTAGCCTTTTTTATGAAAGATCTGGATAGCTTCATCAAAATAGCGGGTGTTTCAGGACAACCGGATTTGCGGTAAAATGCCTTATATGCGGTTACTTTTGGCAATTCTGGCAGGGAAAATTATTGCCCTCCTGACCAGATTTTTTCATATCGGCGGCGGCTCTGCCGCGCCCGGTCTATATGCTTTAAAAATTGAACCTAAATTAATTGAAAAACTCATAATAAATATCCCTAAAAACATAGTTATCACCGGCACCAACGGCAAAACCACTACGGCCAGAATCCTGGCCCATATAGCCCAAGAAGCAGGATTAAAAGTAATCAGAAACCATACGGGTTCAAATCTGGAAAGAGGCATCGCCTCTGCTTTAATCGCCGACTACCGACTACCGACTACCGACTACCGACTCGGCATTTGGGAGCTGGATGAGGCTGCTTTTAATTCAGTAGTCCCAAAAATAAAACCTGATATTATTATTTTCTTAAATGTTTCCCGTGATCAACTGGACAGATACGGGGAAGTGGATAAAATAGTCAATGACTGGTGCGATACATTATCTAAACTTGATCCCAAAACTACTGTTTTGATAAACGCGGACGAGCCAGATTTAGCTAAGCTGAAAAATTGTTTCAGTAATACTAAAGAATTTGGCAAAAAGGATCTTAAAAATATTAAACTCAATGGCTTAAACGGTTCAGAATTTAAAATTAAAAATTTAATATTTAAAATTAATCTGCCGGGAATGTATCATATTTATGATGCCTTGGCAGCCATTACTTGTGCCAAACTGCTAAATTTACCGGTTAAAAATTTAACTAATTTTCAGCCGGCTTTTGGACGGTTTGAGAAATTGCCATTTGGCTATATTTTCCTGATTAAAAATCCGGCCGGGGCTACAGAAGTGTTTAAAACCATTGCTCCGCATGTCAAACCCCGGGACAGATTGCTTTTAGCTCTAAACGACAACATAGCCGATGGCACTGACGTATCATGGATTTGGGATAGTGAATTTGAGCTTCTTCCCAAAAATCATACTTATGTTTCCGGAACCAGAGCTTATGATTTGGCAGTCAGGTTAAAATATGCAGACTTAAAGGCTGTAGTTGAACCAAACCTGAAAAAGGCCCTGCAAGAGGCCAGAAAAGGCCTAAAAGGGTCTCTTTTCATCATGCCTACATATACTGCCATGCTTGAGCTGCAAAAGATTCTTAAAAAGCGCTACTGGGAGGAAACATGAAACTGATTATTGGTCATTTATATGCAGACTTAATGAATATCTACGGTGACATGGGCAACATTATTGCCTTGAAAAAACGGGCAGAGTGGAGGGGAATTGAGGTTAAGTTAAAAGTTAAAAGTTTAAAGTCAAAAATTAAAAAAGGGGAGTGTGATATTTTCTTTTTTGGGGGAGGACAGGATCAACAACAAAGTCTAGTCGCTAGTGACTTAGAGTCTAGTGGCAAGGGAAAAATAATTAAAGAAGAGGTTGAACGTGGAATACCTCTTCTTGCTATTTGTGGTGGATACCAACTGTTAGGTCAATACTACAAACCACACAATAGACCAAAGCTCCCCGGCGTAGGACTATTTCCGGCTTATACCGTGGCCGGGGATAAACGGATGATTGGGAATATAATAATTGACACTCAATTTGGAAAATTGGTTGGTTTTGAGAATCATTCCGGCCAAACTTATCTTAAAAAAACCGGGCAGCCTTTAGGAAAAATCATCAAGGGTTTTGGTAATAATGGCGGTGATCAAACCGAGGGTTGTATTTATAAAAATGCCGTTGGCTGTTACATGCACGGCTCTTTGCTTCCCAAAAATCCTGCACTAGCTGACTGGCTGCTGGAAAAAGCTTTAAAAATTAAACTTGAACCTTTGAATGACTCTTTAGAACTCCAAGCTCACCTACAGGCGCTTATGTTAAAATAGTTTCATGCCGGGGTGGTGAAATGGCAGACACGCAGCGTTTAGGGCGCTGTGGGAGCAATCCCGTGAAGGTTCAAATCCTTTCCCCGGCACAATATCTTGTACCCCGCTTGACATTCGGACACGAAGTAGTAAAATAACGCTTTATTATGAATAATCAAGGCGGACAACCGGAAAGAGGCGCGATATTCAACTTTCGGGATCCAGAGCATCTAAAGCCAGTAATAATCAACCCAACAACTGTCATCGCAGAATTATTTCATGATGGACATGGTGATCTTGGAGCTCCAAGACTTTCAAAAGCGGAGATATTAGATATCGCTCTCCATAGAGCAAAAAAAGCCGCATAGGTGTATAATAAACATCTATGAACATTCGCAAGAAAATTTTGGGGGGGATCCCAGGGCTTTATGATGAGTTTGACGAGGCTGATTTTGAAAAGGAAACTTCAGGTAATGGCATTTTTGAGGCTATTGTCAGTTTAGGTCAGGATATAGCGGGGATGGAGAAATTTCCCTCCACAGGCACCATTGAATTTAATAAAAAAGCTCAAGAAGAAACCGAACAAAAAGAAATAGCTGCTGCTAAAAAAGCTTTTTTTCAGGCCTTAAAAGAAGATCAACAAAGAGCAAAGGATGCAAAAGAGAGATTATTATTTGAGGAAGAAATGGATGGTATTATCACAAATTTACCAACAGACCAGAAGAACAGATTGCTGCACTACCAGGCCAGCTACAGAGACAGAAGCATTTATCAGCGGGCCGAACTCCGGAAAAAAATAATTGAAGAACAAAAAAAAGCAGACCAGCAGCAGAAAGAGGCTGCTATCCCCAGTCCGGCTAAACAACCCACTGCCATGCAGGGCGCTTTTGAAGGCAGAAGCGGCACCCAGGG
>JACPEZ010000045.1 GCA_016183225.1 Candidatus Daviesbacteria bacterium | reverse complement strand
ATTGTTAGCCGCCTCCTGCAATTCTTGAGCCAATTTTTTATCAAAGCTGTGAAACTCTTTGTTGGATCTGCCTCGAGCCGCTTGAATGATCCATTTGATGGCTAGCGCTTCTTTTCTATCTCCCCTTACCTCCACCGGCACCTGATATGAAGCTCCCCCTACCCGGCGAGGCCGGACTTCCATTTTGGGAGAAACATTCTGGATAGCTTTTTCAAAAACCGCCAGCGGATCATCCTTGATTTGCTCCATGGCCGAATAAAAATGCTTCCGGGCTACGGTTTTTTTACCGCTGATCATCAATTTATTAATGAACCTGGAAACCAACCCTGAATTATAGACAGGATCGGGCGGCAGTATTCTTTTGACTGATTTTTTGCTTCTCATGGTGTTATAGGCGGCGGCGCAGGCGGAGGAGCTGCCATTAGTTTGGCTCCGTATTTACTGCGACCCTGTTTTCTACCCTGCACTCCTGCCAAATCCAGCTTACCTCTGACAATATGATACTTAACGCCCGGCAGATCTCTGACCCTGCCGCCTCTTACCAAAACTATACCGTGTTCGGCCAAAGAGTGACCCTCACCTTGAATATATGCTGTCACCTCGGATCTGTTGGACAACCTTACCCGGGCCACTTTCCTCAAAGCCGAGTTTGGTTTTTTGGGAGTCATGGTTTTGACCAGAGTGACCACCCCCCGCTTTTGCGGGTTAAAAGTTGTAGAATACCGCCTTTCCCGGGCGTTAAAATTACGCCTCAAAACCGTGGATTTGATCTTTTTGGCAATTTTTTTTCTACCTTTTCTAACCAGCTGATTCATGGTAGGCATATTTTTATCCTTCGATGCTGGCTCTTTCCGGATTGGTGGGAATGAGCCTGCCAATTATAACATTCTCTTTTAACCCCAGCAATTTATCCACTTTGCCGGCAATGGCCGCATCGGAGAGGATATTGGTGGTTTCCTGGAAAGAGGCTGCCGATAAAAAGCTTTCCGTCTGCAAGCTGGCTCTGGTAATACCCAATATAACTACTTCTGCTGTGGCCGGCTCGCCGCCGGAGGCCAAAACTCTTAAATTCTCCTCCTCAAATCGCAGTTTGTCAACAATCTCGCCCGGCAATAGGTTGGTGTCGCCTTGAGATTCAATTCTCACCTTATCGGACATTTTTCTGACAATCACTTCAAAATGCTTGGAATTGATCGGCACCCCCTGAGATTCATAGACCGATCTGACCTCGTCAACTATATAGCTTTGGGCTGCGCGCAAACCCTGAACCCTTAAAATTTCTTTGACATCGCCGTGACCCGAGGATAAAACCGTACCGGCCTCAATCAACTGCCCGTCTTCCACCAAAAGCTGCGAGGTCACCGGAATCACGTATTCCCTTTCCTCATGAGGCTTTTGGGTAGTTCTTACCCTCACCCTGATACCCAGCTCTCCTTCTATCACGCTAACCTTACCGGCAATTTCCGACATAGGAGCAACGATCTTGGGGGTCCTGGCCTCAAACAACTCCTCCACCCGCGGTAAACCTTGAGTAATATCCAAACCGACAATTCCTCCGGTATGAAAAGTCCTCATGGTCAACTGGGTTCCCGGCTCGCCAATAGCTTGAGCAGCTACCACCCCAACAGGCGTGCCGATTTCCACCGGTTCTCTTGTTGTCATATCCACTCCGTAACAAGCCTGGCAAATGCCGTATCTGGCCTCGCAGGTTAAAGGAGATCTAACCTTCACCGAAGCTGCGGCAGTCTTTAAAAACCCCTGAACCATCTCTTCTGTGACAATTTCCTCCGTTTTAGCCAAAAGTTTTCTGCCCAGTAACTGTTCTCTGGCGCTCGTGAAAGTGCTCTTCCTAATGTCAAAGGTTAACCCTTCTTTGGTGCCGCAATCTTCCAAACGGATGATCACGTCATGGGCTACATCCACCAGTCTCCTGGTTAAATATCCGGCGTCCGCAGTTTTGAGGGCCTTGTCCGCCACCCCTTTTCTGGCTCCCCGGGCCGAAGTGAAATACTCAAAAACAGACAGCCCCTGGCGGTAATTGGACTTGGTGGGCAGTTCCACGATTTTACCTGTCGGATCTGTTGACAGCCCCCGCATGGCTGAAAGCTGCTTGGCCTGATCTCTTGAACCTCTGGCTCCCGCCTCCACCATCATCCGGATCGGATTATCCTCCCCCAGGTATTCCCAGGTGGCATTGGCTAAATCTTCCGTAGTTTTGATCCAAACCATTTGAGAAAGCTGCGACTTCTCCTGGGAAGTAATTAAACCTTTGGCCAGATTGCTTTCAATCTTTTGTATTTCCTTCTCCGCCTCATCCAGATACTTTTGTTTATCCTGCACCACTTTAGCGTCAAAAATAGAGATTGAGATACCGGCCATGGTTGCTCCTAAAAAACCCACCCCCTTGATAGAGTCAATCATGGCTGAAACTTGATCTCTGTCCATAGTTTCCATGGCGCGCAAAATAATATCCCTGATGGTAAATCCTTTGACAACCTGGTTCATAAATACCATTTCCCGGGGTAGCGCCCGATTAAAAAGGATCCTGCCAATGGAGGTTTCAATGATTTCGCTGCCGATCCTGACCTTAATTTTTTGCTGGACCTTGATTTTACCCAGATTATAAAAAAGCATGGCTTCGTCGCTGGATGCGAAAAAACGCATTTCCTCATCAGATTCTTTTATCATAGTCAGATAATAACAACCTAAAGCCATCTCTCGGTTGGGAACGGTAATCGGCTGAGCATTGGCAGGACCAAAAATGTTTTCCTTGGCCATCATCAACTCTTTAGCTTCTGTTTGCGCTTTTTGCGACAGCGGCACATGAATAGCCATTTGATCGCCGTCAAAATCGGCATTAAAACCGGCGCAAACGCAGGGATGAACTTGAATGGCATTACCGTCTACCAAGATAGGATAAAATGCCTGAATGCCCAGACGGTGCAGGGTGGGCGCCCGGTTAATAAGGATCGGGTGGCCGGTAATAATTTCTTCCAGAATATCCCAGACTTCGGCCGGTCTTGTCTCCAAAACATTTTTGGCGCCCTTCACATTAGCTGCCAGGCCCCTGCCGATCATCTCCCGCAGCACAAAAGGCTTAAACATCTCCAAAGCCATTTCCCTTGGCAGCCCCACCTGATCCAAACGCAGCTTTGGCCCCACCACAATGACAGATCTGCCGGAATAATCAACACGTTTGCCCAACAGGTTTTGTCTGAACCGTCCCTGTTTACCCCTTAACATATCCGACAGCGAGCGCAAAGCATGGGCCGGTGCCGGTCCTCCGCCCCGCCTTTGGGAACGGGAAGAGGTATCAATTAAGCTGTCCACCGCTTCCTGAAGCATTCTTTTTTCGTTGCGCAAAATAATTTCCGGGGCGCCCAAATTGATTAATCTGTTTAAGCGGTTGTTTCGATTAATCACTCTTCTGTAGAGATCGTTTAAATCCGAGGTGGCAAACCTGCCGCCGGGCAACTGCACCATCGGCCGAAGGTCAGGGGGTAAAACCGGCAGTATCCTTAAAATTAACCACTGGGGCTGAATGCCCGCATGGCGCATTCCTTCAACCACCCGCAGTCTTTTGGTGGCCTTGATGTGTTTTTGGCCGGTGGATTTTCGCACTTCTTCACGAAGAGAGGCGGCCAGCTTGTCCAAATTTAAGTTTTGCAAAACTTCCAGCAGCGCTTCCGCACCCATTCCCACTGTTATAAAATCCGACGCTTTGTATTCCAGAAGCTTGGAGTACTCTTCTTCTGATAAAAGCCGCAAAGGCATTACCCCTTTAACAAGTTCCGAGATGGCCTTGTAAATGTTTTCCAGCTGTGTCTGTTCCACCACCAGATTATCGCGCATTTTCTGAATTTCATAGCGCGTTTTAAGTTCACGTTCTTCCCTTTCAAGTTCAAATTTTTCTTTTTCCAGAGTTTTTTTTAATTTAGTTAACTCTTTTTTCAACTCGTCTTCCAAACCTTTGACTTGCTTTTCCAGATTATTCTTAAACTCTACCAGTTTCTCCTGCAATTCTTTGTCCAGCTTGTCCAAAGCGGCTGTTTTTTGCTCCGGATCAATCCCGATCACCAGGTACGAAGCAAAATATACCACCGCTTCCAGATTTTTTGGTGAAATATCCAAAATGAGAGAAAGCTTTGAAGGAGCGCCTTTAACAAACCAGGAATGAGCTATGGGAGTAGCTAAATTGATGTGTCCCATCCTTTCTCTTCTGACCTTGCTCTGGGTAACCTCCACCCCGCACTTGTCGCAAATCACCCCTCTAAAGCGAATTCTTTTATATTTTCCGCAGTAACATTCATAATCCTTGGTGGGGCCAAAGATATTTTCGGAAAACAGTCCGTCTTTTTCCGCCTTTAAAGTCCGGTAATTGATTGTTTCCGGTTTGGTCACCTCACCAAAAGACCAGGATCTGACCTGTTCCGGGGAAGCAATAGTTAATTTTAAGCTTTCAAAATCCAAAAGATCATTCATTTCTCTAGTGTTCCTCCTCCACCACCGGCTTTGCCTCCAAAACTTCTTCCAGTTGGGCCACTTGGGAGGCCACTTCCGGTTTTTCCTCCACCTCTTTGGCCTGAACTATCTTGGCGCCCAAAGTTTCAACCGAAAGCCCCAGAGCCTGCAGTTCCTTAACCAGCACTTTGAATGATTCAGGTATTAAGGCTTGTGGAATATCAATCCCCTTCACTATTGCCTCAAAAGCTTTGGCCCGACCCACCACATCGTCGGATTTAATAGTCAGCATTTCCTGCAAAATATTGGCCGCGCCGTATGCCTCCAGAGCCCAAACTTCCATTTCTCCCAGTCGCTGCCCCCCCATTTGGGCTTTCCCTCCCAGGGGCTGCTGGGTGACCAGGGAATAAGGTCCGGTGGAACGGGCGTGAATTTTTTCTTCCACCATATGAATCAATTTCAAAATGTAATTTTTCCCCACCACAATGGTATTGTCAAAAGCTTGCCCTGACCTGCCGTCAATCAGCTTCACTTTTCCATCAGTCGGCAAACCTGCTTTTCGTAGCTCTGCCACTAAAGTTTCTTCCGGAATCTTTTCAAAAACCGGCGCCGAAACCTGATAACCGGAGCGAAAAGCCGCAAAGCCCCAGTGGGTTTCCAAAAGCTGGCCCAAATTCATTCTGGATAAAACCGATAAAGGAGAGATGATAATGTCAACCGGAGTCCCATCCTCCAGATGAGGCATGTCGGAAGCAGGCATAATTCTGGAAATAACGCCTTTGTTGCCGTGGCGGCCGGCCAGTTTATCCCCTTCCGTGACCTTCCTGATCTGGGCCACTTTGACCTTAATTCTCATCAAAGTTCCGGTATCAAGTTCATCACCCTCGCTGCGGGATAAAATCTGCACTCCGATGACCGTTCCTTTCTCCCCATGAGGAATACGCAAAGAAGTATCTCTAACTTCCTTGGCTTTTTCGCCAAAAATGGCCCGCAGCAACCTTTCTTCCGCTGTCAGCTCTGTTTCTCCTTTTGGCTGGACTTTGCCTACTAAAATATCATTGGGACCAATCTCTGCTCCGATTCTGATGATCCCCTGCTCATCCAGATTAGACAGGGCATCTTCCGATACATTGGGTATGTCGCGGGTCAGTTCTTCCGGCCCCAGCTTGGTTTCCACCACATCAACTTCATATTCCTCTATATGAATTGAGGTCAAAATGTCATCTTTAACCAAACGGTCGGAAACCACAATGGCATCCTCATATCCCAATCCGTCAAAGCTCATATAGGCAATCAGCAGATTTTGACCCAAGGCCAGTTCGCCGTTTGAGCAGGCTACGCCGTCTATTAAAAGATCGCCTTTTTTAACTTTTTGGTTTATAGCCGCTACCGGTTTTTGGGAATAACATGTTCCTTGAGGGGAATGGACAAATTTATTAATTTCAAATTTAATTTCTCTTTTTCTGGTTTTCAGCGCTAAACTGCTCCCGTCAACATAAGTCACCGTGCCGTCATCAGGAGCCCTGACCACCCTGCCCATATTATCTGCCACCACCCGCTCCATGCCGGTGCCCACAATTGGCGCCTGGGGCAGAAGGAGTGGCACTGCCTGACACTGCATTTGTGTACCCATCAAAGCTCGGTTGGCATCGTCATTGGCCAGAAAAGGAATCAGCGAGGCAGAGGTGCCGAAAACCTGCTGCGGAGCAATGTCAATCAGGGTAACATCTTTCACGCTGCCTTCAAAAAAATTACCCTGATGGCGGATGGGGACTCTGTCGCTTGCAATACAACCTTTATCATCTACGGGCACTGTGGCCTCGGTAATAAAATGCTCTTCTTCATCGTCGCCGGATAAATAAATTATTTCATCGCTCACTTTAACTTTGCCTTTGATATTTACTACCTTTCTGTATGGAGTTTCCAAAAATCCGTATTCGTTAATTCTGGAAAAAAGAGCCATGTAGGTTACCAGACCGATGTTTTGACCTTCTGGAGAACGGATCGGGTCGATCCGGCCATACTGGGAATGATTAATATCGCGAACGGAAAATGAGGCCCGATCCCTGGTAATTCCTCCCGCTCCCATCACGGATAACCTTCTTAAATGGTCCAGTTCGGACAGAGGATTGACCTGATCCAAAATACTGGAAAGCTGCGAAGAACGGAAAAACTCATTAACCGCGGCAATCACCGGTTTGGCATTAATCAAGCCCCCGGGGGTCACCTCCTGATCCGCCGCAGTTAAACTCATTCTTTCTTTAATAATTCGCTCCAGGCGCAAGATGCCTATGCGAAGAGCGTTTTGCTGGACCAGCTCGCCCGCGCATCTAACCCTTCTGTTGGCTAAATGATCAATATCGTCAAGTTTACCCTCTCCTTTGCCTAGCCTGATCAGATATTTTAAAGCGGCAATAATGTCCGTTTTGGTTAAAATCCAGTTTTCGCCGCTGTTTACAAGATCCAAACCCAGTCTTTTATTAATCTTAAACCTGCCTACTTTGGTCAGATTGTATCTCCTGCTTTGAAAAAACATCCCGTCCAGCAGTTCACGGGCATTTTCCAACACCACCGGATCTCCCGGCCTCATTTTTCGAAAAATTTCCAGTAAGGCTTCTTCGGTGGTGGTAGTGGGATCTTTTTGCAGAGTAGTTTCAATAATCTTGTCTTCTCCGGTGTCAACATCGCTAAACTGATCAATAATTTCCTGTGAGGAAGCAAAGCCCAGGGCCCTAAGCAGGGTAGTCACGGCAAACTTTCTTCTCCTGTCAATCTTGGCAGTTAAAACGCCGGTTCTGGATATGGAAAACTCAAGCCACGAACCGCGATAAGGTCTGATCTCTGCCTGATATAACCTTTTACCGGTAATGGGATCATCCACTGCGGAAAAGAAAACTCCGGGAGAGCGCACCAGTTGATTAATAATCACCCGCTCCACCCCGTTTACGATAAAAGTGCCCTTTTCGGTCATTTGGGGAATATCACCCAAAAAAACCTCCTGCTTAAATCGCTGGCCCGTTTGTTTGTTTATTAAAATGGCTTCTATCCGAAGAGGAGCGTCAAAAGTAACGCCTTTTTCCCTGGCCTGCTGCGGGCTGTATTTGGATTTACCAAACTGGTAGGACCCCAGCTCGAGAGTCCAGTTTTTTCCTGTAAAATCTTCTACAGGGGAAATCTCATCAAGGACTTCCCTGATTCCTTCATTTAAAAACCAGCTATATGAATCAAGCTGGAGTTTAATCAAATTAAGCTGCGGGGTAAAAGCAGACTGTTTGGTAAAATTTTTACGTTTATTTTCTTTAATATTTTCAGACATTTGTAGATGGCCAAATTAGACAACAACAGCAAGCGTACTTCTGTACGCCTAGATTAAAATATTTAACTATCCTTAGTTTACCACAAGATATAGTTTCCTGTCAATAGCAACTTAAACTTGCAGCAGAATTTTACCAAAGATTTGCTGTTGTTCCATTTTTTGATGGGCAGCTGCCGCCTCTTTTAAAGGATACACCGAGTCAATTACCGGTTTTAATGCGCGGCTTCCGAGTAAATTCAAAACCGCCTTTAAATCGTCTCTTGTTCCTCCGGAAGATCCTAAAATATTTAGTTCTCTGGAAAACGCGCTGCCAATATCAACCTGCCCTTTTTCCTGTTTTGAAGTTGCGCAAAAAACCATTGTGCCGTTTTTACCCAAAGTTTCTAAAGCTTTAGACCAAACAGCACCTCCTACCAAATCAATGGCATATGGCAAACCTTTTTGTGAAACCATGTTTTTGGTTAAGATAACTTTATCTGCGCCTAATTTTTTTAGAAGAGATATTTTATTTTTATGAGAGGTGGCAGCAATAATTTGACACTTTTTACTTTTTAATATTTGTAAAACAGCTGTGCCAACTCCGCCTGTAGCGCCGGTCACTAATACTCTTGATTTATTTTTAATCTTTGCTCTCTTTATTAAATGGTGTGCGGTTGTACCGGCCAGGGCCAATGCACAAACTTCTGCCAATTTTAAACCGCCGGGAATATAAACCAGATTTCTTTTTGGGACTGCCGCATATTCTGCATAACCACCCCAACAGGTCCTGCCAATGGTTCCACCATCCTGAAGCCAGGGATAAACAACAACCTTTTTATTATCTTGAGTTTGCCCCACAATTTCCGAGCCTAAAATATGGGGAAAGCTTTTTGGGCCCGGTCTTTTACCAGAGCGGACCAAAATATCCAGATGATTTATCCCACAATATAAAACCTTAATTACAACCTCATCTTTTTTAGGACTGGGAATATCTAAAGAAATAAGCCTTAATTTATTAACTCCACCAATACCGGTTTGTACAACAGCTTGCATAGATCCCCTTTGCCATTTTACCAAATTGTTTTTAAGCCGTAATTTCTGTAGTCGGCAAAACTTAAATCTTTGGTCAACAGATGATAATCCTGACGGATAGCTTGCCAAGCCAACATTCTATCAAATGGGTCTTGGTCTTTAAATTTAGGCAGTTGATAGAAAGTAGAGGCTGTATCCGCATCTAAATTTAGAATTTCAAAGCCGGCTTTTTGAGCCACTACAGGTAGCTCGTCCGGTAAAACTCCTGTTAATTTAAGTTTGCCAAGCTGGTATTTAAGGGAGACTTCCCAAAATGTGATGGCGCTGATATATTTTGCAATCTCCGGATCAAACAGTAAGTCTTTTGCCCTGCTGGAAATTTTTTTGGGAGAAAATATAATCCACAAAAAAACATGGGTGTCAACTAAAAGTTTCACGATTGCAAAAATTCCTCACCGCTAATTTTAAAACCGTCCACTATTTTAAAAGAACCTTTACCGGCTAAAAGCCCCAGCTTAAATTTTTTTTGTTTGATCAGCTTGCCATATGGAACCAGCGCCGCCACCTTTTTTTTGTTCTTGCCATAAGTAATACCAATACTGTCGCCCAGTAGCACTTTAGAAAGTACTTCAGAAAATTTTGCCTTGAACTCTCCCACAGTCAACTGATACATAATAAGATAAGTATACCATTATCTTGACAACTTGTCAAGTATATGTTTTAATGGCATTTTGGGCTGCGCGCTTGGCTTCCGGCCGAAGATCCATTTTATCCAAATCTTTTAATGAAAACCAGCCGTATTCTTCTTCCATTTTAATATTTTCCGGGTTTTTGGCAAAGGCAAAATAAATAAAATCTATGTGGCGGTGGGCCGCTTCTATTCCGTATTTGGGAATTTTTTCTTCCTGAATACAAAACTGGTTTACTAAAGTAATTTCCAGATTTGTTTCTTCTTTAGCTTCCCTGATAACCGCTTGCTTTGGACTTTCTTCTTTTTCAACATGCCCGCCCACCCCTATCCAAATCCCCAGCTTTTTGTGCTTGTGCAATAAAACTTTAAACTGCCCGTCTATTTTGGAAACTATATAAGCAGTCGCTGCAAAATGTTTAATCATGAGTACAGATTGACAATTATTCAATAGGTATTATAATCTAATAATAATGCCAGACATAATTCAAACTAACCCAAAAATTTTAGGAGGTCAACCGGTTATCAAAGGAACCAGAATTCCTGTGGCTCGTGTGGTGGCTCTTCACATTCAAGGCTATAAAATTAAGGATTTTAAGAAAGATTACCCATACCTTGATCTTTCCAAAAAGAACCTCCACGAAATTTATAAGTATTATTTAAACCAAGTTGCGTAAAAATAAATCTCCACAAAAGAAAAAATTCCGCATATTACTGGATTCTGCATTTGCAAAACCCGAATCTTTTCCTAAACTTAAGAAAAAAGTAAATCTGGCTCATGCAGTTCACGATTTTAAGTTATCACCTCAAGCAGAAGATGAAGAAATTTATCAAAAAGCTATGGATAAAAACAGGTTTGTTCTAACTATTAATTTTAAAGATTTCAGGAAATTAGTAAGAAAAGATAAACCGGGAATTATTGGAATAGAATCACAATTAACAAATGAGGAGATAGACAAGAAAGTTTCTGATTTTATTTCAGGAAAAAATCCCCAAGATTATTTTGGAAAAGCAGTAAAAGTAAGTTAAATTCTTAATTACGGATTATTGGCTACATTTTGATTGTGTTCTTCCAGGGTCCTGCCATAGTAAGAATTTCCTTTAGAGTCATGGTAATAATATAAATAAGGGGTAGTAGGGTCGGCATTGGCTACGGCCTGCAAGGAAGACAAACCGGGATTGGCAATCGGGGCGGGGGGCAATCCGCGATATAAATAAGTATTATAAGGCGAGTCCACTTTAAGATCATCTTTAGTTAAATGTCTTTTCCACCAGCTTTTTTCATCAGATTGATAACCCAGGGCATATTGCACCGTGGCATCGGCATTTAAACCCATGTCAATTTTAAATCTTTTAAGCAAAATTGACGCTACCTCTGTTCTGACTTTATCCGAACGGGCCTCTCTTTCCACAATAGACGCTAAAATAACCGCCTGGTTTTCTGTTAATCCCAAGGCTTTTACTTTTAAACGAAGTTCCGGAGTAAATTTTTTTTCAAAATTATCCCTTAAAATTTTAACTATTTGCTCCGCAGTCACCTCATTGGGAAAAAGGTAAGTATCCGGAAACATATATCCTTCTTTGGCAATTGCCAAAAATTTTGAATTTTGAATTTTGAATTTTGAATTTATCTCGTCTGCCATTTCCTCTATTCTCCAACCTTCAATTAAAGTTACCCAAGTCTCACTTGGTTGGCCTGCCAGCTGTTTAATAATTTCGGGAGTAGACATGGATGGCGAAAGTTTAAAAGTACCTGCAGAGAGTTTATCGGAAAGTCCCTGTTGTCTGACATATAAACTAAAAACAAAAGATGATTTTATTAAATTTTCCTTTTTTAACTGATCCGCAATCTCATTTGAACTTTTACCCTTGGCAATTATTATAGTTTTTGTTGTTTGATCCAAACCAACAGGAGAAAGATTTGAAATCCACCAGCCCCGAATTATCAGCAATAGAGCCAAAAGAAGAATAATAATACTTAGTAATCTTTTCATATAGAATCAAGATAATTTTGTAAAATTATGGCGGCAGAGTAAGCGTCATTAACTGCTCTTTTTTGCCTCGGGATACCCAACTCAATCATCCGTGAACTGGCAATTTGCGAAGACAGCGTCTCATCGGCTTCCACTACCTCAAAACCCGAAGCGCGCAAAAGCTTAACCAATCTTTTGACCAATTTACCCATCTTACCCTCCGGTAACCCTATCACAATTTTATCAAACAGGGAAGCTTCTTTTTGTAATTGTTGTAATAAGTTATCAAAACTTGAGTCTGCTATTACTTTCCAGGGGGAAGCAAGTTGACCTTCTGATCTGGCAAGGCCCACTCTTTTTAAACCAAAATCCACCCCGAGATATTTCATCAGATCATTTTACCTAAAATAATCAATCTTTTTAAGTTTAGACCCGGAGGCACACAAGTCATTAAAGAGATATATCTGCCCAAGCTCTCCGGCGGGGTGATAACCGAAAGATCAGTTGGATCAACCGTTTTTATCTCCGCCACCTGATAAATAAATTTTGCTCCTTCGGCTTCCACCACAATTTGATCGCCTTTTTTCATATTAATCAGCGTTGCAAAAGGAGCTTTTTTAAAACCAAGCAGGGGAGAAAGAGCCGAATGGCCGGAAATAAATACATTACCCTTTTCCCCGGGAAGAGCAGCTCCCGGCAGATGAACAAGGCCTGCTGTCAAATCATTGCTATCTACCCTGACTGTCTCGCTTTCCATCTTAAGAGCTGGTACAGTCAAACGAAATTCGCCGTAGCTTGCGGGGGTGTCTCTTTTTAAATCGGAAATAAAGCTGGGGAAATTATTTTGATTTCTAATTGAGATCCCCAAAACTTCTCTTCCCTGCGGCGGTTTCGGGCTAATCAAAATTTGCTCCGACATGCTCTGACTGATTTCCCATATCTTAAAAGATACCAGCGGCAAAATAACCTGTATTAGCAAGAATACGCCAAAAGTGAAAAGGGTCAAAGATAAAAATTTGCCGGCGGTGATCATTTAAGTCCCACTTCGATTTTGATGTTTTTTTGTAAAACAGGTAATCTGGCAAGAAAGCCGGGTAATGCCGGCACAAGTTTAATTTCGGAACCTAAAACATTCTCATAGCTTTTTAAAATTTCCCCAACTTGAGCTACCTCCCTGCCGGCAATTTTACCCTTAATTTCTCCTTCATCTATTTGCGGCATCAATTTAGCCTTGAAACGGGCCAGAAATATCAGCTTGCCGTCTTTTTCCAGTTTGGATACATCGGTTTGAGTTTCAGTGCTTGCCAAATCCAACTGATAGGTCTCCGGAACCTGGGTATTAACCAATTTACCCACAATTTGTTTCAAATCTTTTTCTTCAAAAGCCGTCCCTTTAAACTTAATGGTCAGATTCAGCGAAAACTCACCTGCCTGATCATTAATATTTTTACTGAAGCTTTTTTTGATAATCTCTTCCGCCAGCGCTTCTTCCAGAATTTTCTTGCCCGGTAAACTTTCCTGCAGTTTTTGTTTTGCCTGTTTACGAAGATCAGAGGCTAAACTGGCCAACAGTCTTTTCTGGTCCGCTTCGGAGACCACTGTCACCTCTTTGGAGGTGCCGCCGGAAAAATTGCCTTCTGCCACAATTGCCACTCCGGAATTGGCAGAACTAAATTGAGTTCCGGAAGCAAGATTTCCATCAGCTCCAGCTACAACCGCTGTAACAGAAGCCGTTGCAGTAGCTTTGGTATCGGCAGTGGCCGATGTAGACGCTATATTTATTGTTGTATCAAGTGTAAATTTCAAACCGTTTGATGAAATCGCAGTTCCTTTTGAAAGTGTTTGCTTGTCAGCACTATTGTTGATGATTTTTATTGTCCCTTTTGCCAACTCTCCCACTGTTTTTTTGCCGCTTGATTGATCCTTGGAAGATCCGGATACTTCCGTTTCTACTCTCTGCCCGGGAATTATTTTACTTTCCTCGTTAACCGAGCTAACTGCCGGGTCTGCCACAACTTGGGTGTCTTTTTCCAAAACTTTTGGTTCAACGAAAATTTTGACCTCGGCTTTTGGCAAAAACAGATAAATTAAAATCAAGGCTGCAATCAGGGCGGCGGGAATTAACAGGCGCCTTCCTTTAAATCTTAATTTTGGCATAATGAATCTTCGTTCTACGCTGGGTTCAAAATCCTCCTGTTCCACCGCGGCCAGCGACTGCTCCGGTACTTCTGCTGCTGCTTCTTGTTGTTGCTGCTTAGATACATCTCCCACAATAAAACCCAGTGTCCCCCCGACAGCGGGTTCTTCGGGTTCTTCCGGTTCTTCTTGAGGAATTTTTGTAACGACCTCTTTTCTGGATTCCTGAACAGTTGGCGCATAAGCAATCTCGCTTTGAATTTCGGAACCTCCGGCCAGACAAATACTTTTGATCTCCATCTCCTCTTCCAGAGTTTCGATTTTAGGAAAATGCAGGAAAGAAAGTTTGCTCATCCAGGTAAAAGAAAGCAGGTGTGTTTTCAGCTTTTCCAGTTCTGTTGCTTTTTGCCCGTAAATTAGTATCTTGGAAGGCAGGGTTTCCACATCCGTAAAACCAAGCAGGGCTTTTTCAATATCTGCCGCGCTGTTCTCGCCCCGCTCAATCACTTTGGTGCCGTCCAGTTTGCCCGCTCTGGCCACAGTCACTGCCAGATGTTTTGAGTCAAAACCTACCAGAATGGCTGTTGTAGGCACGCCTTCCTTTTTTTCCAGAAAATGCAACAGAGCATGGGAAGTAGCCACATAGGCCATTGGTTCAAGTTCCAATTCTTTAACAATGCTTCTTAATAGTTTTAGATATTCTTCCTGCAAATCCTCATCCTGAAGAAAGTGATCCGGCACGCCAAATAAAATCTTTTTCGGTTCCACAGCTTTCTCCCCCAAAACCTCATCCAGCAGTTTATCCGCCACCTTGACTATTTCCGCATTGGAAGAATAAATATCGGATGAGATAGATAAAATTTTCAGCTCTTTTCCTTCAATACTCCACAAAGCGGCAGTGAGGCGTTCCTGGCCAATGTTTAGAGCAAAAAAATATTCCGGTACAATCTCCTTTTTGCCCAAAGGTATGAGAGCAGCGAGTCTTTGGAAGACACTCATAAGGCTATCTTAGCATAAATGCGTCTTATGCCGAAAGATACGGCTTCTTCTTTAGTAATTTCAATTTGACCGATTACTCCGGTATGTTCAACGTGTGGCCCTCCGCAAAATTCCAGAGAATAATATCTTCCTTTAGACTGTGGCCCAATTCCATAAATACTTACCTTTTCCGCATATTTTTCATCAAAAAGCCCAATAGCATGCATTTGCTTGGCTTCATCTAATGAAACAATCATATGCTCTACTTTTAAATCATCTTTTATCTTTTGGTTAACTAATTCTTCAACTTGTTTGATCTCCGAATCTGTCATTTTCCGCTCATATGAAAAATCAAAACGCAACCGCTCGGCCGTAATATTGGAACCTTTTTGAAAAACTTGCGAACCCAGCACATCTCTTAAAGCCTGGTGCAAAAGATGGGTTGCTGTATGATATTTAATAACTACCTCGGAATGGTCTGCCAAACCTCCTTTAAACATACCGCTTGAGGCAGTTCTGGATAACTGCTGATGCTTTTCAAACTCTGTCTTAAATTGTTCTTTATTAATTTCCTGTCCTTTTTCTCTAAATAATTCTTCAGTCACCTCATAAGGAAATCCAAAAGTCTGGTATAAATCAAAAGCCGCTTTCCCATCAATTTTTTCTATCTTTTCAATTTCCTTTAATCCTTTATCTAAAGTTTTAGAAAACCTTTCCATTTCTTCTTTAATAACTTCTTCATTTTGATCTGCTAATTTTGATAATTTGATTAAATCGCCACCAAGTTGCCGCATCTTTACTGCAGCTCTCCTAAGCAGTCTTCTTAAAACATAACCTTGAAGTTTATTGGATGGCATGATTCCATCAATAATCAAAGATGTGGCTGCTTTCATATGATCAGCAATTACTTGCATTTCAGATTTATTCCCGTCATATTTTTTGTTGGTGATTTGTTCTATATTACGAATGATTGGTATATAAAGATCTGTCTGGAAAACATCAGGATTATTATTCACTGCTGCTATTAATCTTTCTAATCCTCCGCCAAAGTCAACATTTTTTTGAGGGAGCTCTTTTAACTTTCCGTCAGTTTTTTGATACTGGATAAAAACAGAGTTGCCAATCTCCAAAAATCGCCCGCAAGCACAGTTTGGATGACAATCTTCTCCGCCAAAATCATAAAATACTTCACTATCCGGTCCGCCAATCTCGCCCTCGGGCATTTTTTCAGGAGGTCCGGATCGCGACCACCAGTTTTTATCAACTCCATAAAAGAAAATATGATCTTCTTTCACTCTTAAACTTTTCCATATCTCATATGATTCTTTATCTCCCTCAAGAACAGAAACATATAATTTTTCTTTTGGAAGTCCTAATTCCTTGGTTAAAAACTCCCAAATCCAGGGAAGTTGTTCTTTTTTAAAATAATCCCCTAAAGACCAATTCCCTAACATTTCAAAAAAGGTGGTATGTCTGTTATCTCCTACTTCATCAATATCTTCTGCTCTAAAACAAGGCTGAGAGTTAACTAATCTTTTACCTTCAGGATGTTCCTGGCCTAAAAGATAGGGAACCAAAGGCTGCATGCCGGAGGAAGTAAATAAAGTAGTGGGATCATTTTCCGGAACTAACCTGGCCGGAGCAATTTGTTTGTGTGCTTTACCCACAAAAAATTTAATATATTTTTCTCTGATTTTTTTTGAATCCATGAAGCCAGTATAACCGATTAAAGAACCTTTTTGTAGAATCTTTTGGGTTTTGGTTTGGAATGAATTCTTTTTCCCAAAGCGCTTATTAACTTTGAGGCTACTGACACTGGTTTTTCAATGTCTTCGGCAATTTCCCCGCCTGTTTCCAAAACTTTATTTAGCCTTTTTAAAGCCAAGTGTAAATCACGCAAAATGAAAAAAACCTGAATGCCGGTAAAGGTCAGGAATGAAGCTAAAAGCAAAATTAAAAAAATTAAGGCAATCTGCAACAGATCCATGGGGTAAACTATATCATAATTTCCTCAAAAACACATTTCTTTCCACTTTTGAAACTTTGCCGCCCGGCGAGGTGGCGGTTATGACAATATTATTGCTGCCTTCTGTTAAATTAATTTCCTGGGCAAATTTACCGTCGGGGCCGGCTTGAATTTCCTGATTGTTAATGCTCACTTTAGCTTCGGGATCAGTTCTGCCTGACACTAAAATGGTAGCGGTTTCAACGCCAGTTTGATTAACAGGTTGTGTCACTTCCAAAAACGGCGCGCCGGTTAAAAAGCGATATTCAAACCAGAGATAAACAAAAAAAATCACAATCATGGCAAGTACCGTTGCTCCCACAAACTTGGCCGGGGTCAGGGTAAATTTTTTTCGATCCAATGGGTTGCTGAAGGATTCCAAAATTCTGGGAGGATTTTTCCCTTCGGAAAATTCTCTTCTAAAGATAGCCAAAAGCTTTTCCGTATTTAACCCTAAAAATTTGCCGTAATTTTTTATGAACCCCTGGATAAAAGTGAGAGGGGGGAGTTTTTGATATTGACCAAGTTCCAAAGCTTCCAATAGCTCTCTGCGGATTTTGGTAGCCTTTTCAATCTCATCCAGAGTATAAAACTTTTTCTCCCGTTCTTCTTTTAAAACCTGTCCCACAGTTCTCAT
>JACPEZ010000047.1 GCA_016183225.1 Candidatus Daviesbacteria bacterium | reverse complement strand
TATCTTCTCTACAATTTTAGCTTCCACTCCACCTTCTTCTTTGACTTCCCTGACTGCTGCTTCCTGGGGAGTTTGGCCGGGGTCAATTAAGCCCTTGGGAAAGGACCAGTGATGATTTTGGGAGTGCTTGGTCAAAAGCACTTGGCCCTTTTTATTAAATACTATCCCCCCTGCAGAAAATTCTCTTTTCATCTTAAGCGCCCTCGAGAGGAGTCGAACCTCCAACCGTCTGGACCGGAACCAGAAGTTCTGTCCATTGAACTACGAGGGCTCATCCTAGCCTCACCGCAGTACATTATATCAAGTTTCCCGACTTCACTTATTATCTGTATAATAACCATATGGGACCATACTGGTTTTTGCTGGCTGTTGGTGCCGGTCTGGCATCGAATTTAGCCAACTTTACCACCCGCTATCTGATTAAAGACGATAAAGATTCCGCTTCTTTTTCCCTAAGTCTAGAGGTATCCAGAGTGTTAGCTTTTGGGATTTTAGCTTTCTTTGATTTTTATATTAATTGGTCTTTGAAAACTATCACGCTGCTGCTGCTTTTGGGTTTTATCGAACCGCTGGCTGTTTATACATTCATGAAAATGCACGAACACACTCATCTATCAATATCTTCCATTGTCTCAAGATCCAGAATGATTTGGGTCGCTGTAATAGCATTTTTGTTTTTGGGAGAATCTTTAAAATTGATCGACTATATTGGAATAGTTATTTTATTTTTGGGTTTAAGCATGGCTATTGCTCCTCACAGAATTTTTATTGACAAGGGCATTAAAATATCGCTGCTGATGTCTTTAATTGCTGCAGTGGTGGTAGTTTTAATTAAAGCTGTTTCCAGTGATGTGTCTTTACCGGTCATAATCACCTGGATGTCGCTACCTTCGGTGTTTATCATCCCTCTTTTTATGAAGACACCACAATCAAGAATCAAAGGATTTGTTTCAAATAAATGGGGTCTTAAAGTTTTATTCAATATCTTCAATTTTTTTGCATTTTATGGATATACGCTGGCTATTAAACATGGTTCTGTCAGCATTGTGACTGCAATCTATCACGGAATGACTATCTTTGCAGTTATTGCCGGCATTATCTTTCTAAGAGAGCGGGAAGATATTGCCAAAAAGATCATCGGGGCAATTGTAACCTTTCTAGGAGTTTTTCTCCTGGCAGGTATTTCTTAAGCGGAGGCGGCAGGATTCGAACCTGCGAGGCCCTTTCGAGCCGATGGTTTTCGAAACCATTTCCATAAACCGCTCGGACACGCCTCCTTGAGCGCGCCCGGAGGGAATCGAACCCCCAACCACATGGACCGCAACCATGCGTTCTGTCCATTGAACTACGGGCGCAACATGGGTATTTTAGCACAGAATTTATCTATGTGGATTTTCCAGGGGGAAATGTTTTTGCAATCCTTCTGACCATTTTTCCATCCAGGTTTTAAAAGGCACTTCCACAAAAGGCAAAAATCTGGCAACTAATTTTTTGGTTTTTTCCTCATCTTGAGATGAGGCTAACACCAGCATCAGCTGGGCCGGGAAACGAAGTCTGGTTTGAATATGCAAAACTTTTGATCCATCTTTTTCCTTAAACCAGAAAGCATCCAGAAAATGCCAGAAATAAAAATCCTCACCGATAGTAATCCCTTGAGTGGAAATTCGATAAGTTACATGGTGCGGAGGCACAAAAGCCAAAACATAAGCTACAAAAGTCAGGGCCAGCAAGGCACCAATCAGCAGAAATTCCCTGGCCAAAAATAAAATTAAGACTAAAAGCACCACAATAATGGCCAGGGTGGTATAAAAGGAGCGGTCTTTTTTCCGAAAAGGACGGGAGGGAGCTTCCCAACTAAACAGAGTTTTAATTTCCTCCGCCTCCGTCATTTTGGGAGTAAAAAATTCTTTTGGTTCCGGCGGTTTTTTATCGGATGGTTTTTTCTTGGGCATATTAATTTGATTATACAACATTTTCATAATGTGTTAAGCGAATCAAGTCATTATCAGGAGTAAGAACAATAGCCACCACGTCAATCCGGCAGGGAACATTTTCCCCATTAAGATATACGGTGGCCATGTGCCGGATTTTACTTAATTTCGAAGGAGTGATCATTTCCTCGGGCAAACCAAACTCCTCCCCTTTTTTGGCTTTAACTTCCACAAAAACATAAATATTTTTATCTTGAGCAATAATGTCAATTTCCCCAAAACGGTTGCTGAAATTTTTCTGTAAAATCAGATAGCCTTTTTTTACCAAGGCCTCTGTGGCCAGATCCTCTGCTAAACGGCCGGTGGCTCGATTAAAAGTTTTCATATGATCTGTCTGTATTGCAAAGCTTCGGCCATGTGCGCGGGTAAAATCGGCTCGCTGGAACTTAAATCAGCAATAGTTCTGGCTACCTTGACCAAACGAAAGTAGGAACGGGCGGAAAAATCAAATCTGTCAGCTGCCAGTTTCAGCAGATTTTCCGCTTCCGAAGTTAAGTATCCGTACTTTTTGACATCGCTGTTTTTCATCTGGGAATTGGTGTAAAGACTGCGGTTTTCTTTTTTAAAACGCATCTTTTGAATTTGGCGCGCTCCTATGACTTGATTCTTTGCCTCACGGGAAGAAATTTTCTGACCCTGGTAGCTGCCGGTAATGGATAATTTATCGGTTTCCACCACTGACACATTAACAAAAAGGTCAATCCTGTCTAAAATTGGACCGGACAGCCGGTGTCTGTATTTGGCAATCTGTTTATCAGAACATTTACATTCCCTTCTGGGATGACCCAGATAACCGCAGGGGCAGGGGTTGATGGCGGCAATCAGGGTAAAAGAGGCAGGATAGCGGACATGGCCGGCCACCCGGACAATCTCCACTACTCCATCTTCCATGGGCTGTCTTAAACTTTCAATCAAACTGCGGGGAAACTCCGGCATCTCATCCAGAAAGAGTACCCCCAGATGGGCTAAACTGACTTCACCCGGCAAGGGGTTTGAGCCGCCGCCGATCATGCCGGCAGCAGAAATCCCGTGATGCGGCGACCTAAAGGGACGGGCGGCCACCAAAGCCTGACCCGGGGAAAGAAGCCCTGCCACGGAATAAATTCTGGTCACTTCCAAAGCTTCGGCCGGTGAAAGAGGCGGTAAAATCCCGGGCAAAGCCCGCGACAGCATGGTTTTTCCGGTTCCCGGCGGGCCCCACATCAGTAAATTATGTCCGCCACTGGCTGCAATGATCAAAGCTCTTTTGGCCTGTTCCTGACCGGCAATTTCCAGCAGATCAAATTCCACCAGCTGCTCATCATATGCATTTTTGACAGGCGCATGAAGCAAGGGATTAAGCTTCTCCTGTCCGGTTAAATATTTAACCAGCTGATGTAAAGTTTCAACAGGTATAACCTTTATCCCCGCCACCACACCGGCTTCCGGAGCGCTCGCCTGGGGCACGAAAATGTTGGCACCCCCCACTTTTTGGGCAAACAGACCCAGCAGTAAAATCCCCTTGGTGGGCCGCAAACTGCCGTCCAAAGATAATTCTCCGTAGAAAAATGATTTATTAAGGTCCATGTCGTCAGGAAGTTCCAGCTGGCCGCTTCCCAAAAGCACCCCCAGGGCAATGGGCAGATCATAGGCCGCCCCGTCTTTGGGCAGATCTGCCGGAGCCAGATTGACAGTGATTTTCTTGGCCGGAAAATCCATTTTGGAGTTGACAATGGCAGTTTTCACCCGTTCTCTGGCCTCTTCCACTGCCTTTGAGGGCAAACCCACAATGGTAAAGCCGGGAAAACCCAAGGCGGCCACATCCACCTCCACATCTACCGCTACGGTTTCCAAGCCTAAATTGGCAATTGAGCGAAGTTTAACTAGCATCGGTCAGGTAATATTTTCCTCCTTTTTCCATGATTTGACCAGATATCAGTAGCAAAGAAAGTTTAGCTCCAATTTCGGAAACTGCGGTTTTAAGTTTTCTGGCCAGCTCATCGGCTGTTAAAGCCTCATTTTCCAGAATCTGCAAAAGAGGGTCAATGTTTGGAGAAAGAGATAACTGCATGCTATCTTCACCCAGCCACATTTTGGCTTTAGCTTCGGCAATTAAGCGGTTGGTACCCCGAGAGGTCTTGCTGGTGATGGGGCCGGGCACAGCCCAGACTGTTTTTTTAAGTCTGGCAGCCGCTCTGGCCGTGATCAAAGAACCGCTGTTTTCCGCCGCCTCCACCACAATGACTTCATCGCATAAAGCAGCCACTATTCTATTTCGCAGGGGAAAAGTCCACAAAGTGCCCTCCTGGCTCTCCCATTCAGACAGCAGTAACCCTCCGCTATCAACAATATCTTTGGCCAGTTTGGCATCAAGACTGGTTAATTTTTTATCAATGCCCCAGCCCAACACGGCAATGGTTTTGCCTCCGGAGTCAACACACACCCGATGGGCATACTGATCAACTCCGTACATAAAACCGGACACAACGGTTTGATTTTGGTTAATCAGCCGGGGAATAATTTTTTCCACCACCCGCTCTCCGTAATCGGTCATTTTGCGGGAACCTACCACAGCCACGCAATTTTTAAAAATTTCCCTGTTCCAGTTACCTTGAAAATAAAGCTGTTTAGGAGGATTAGCTAAATCCAGCAGGTTTTTTAATTCCTTTAATTTTTGCCAGTCCTCAATCTTTTGGTAATCCACTAAACCATGATAGCATGATGATAGAAAGATTTGTTGTGCGGGCAGCCTGGGATAACTTTCGATTAACCAACTGGATAGAAATTTTATCATTTCCCGAACTCACCCTGCAACAAACTCAAGAAATTTTAAGTTTATCCGTTTAAATTTTAGCTTGCTTATCTCCCAATATAATTTGGCAAGTATAATTGGAAAAAAGAAAAAAGGCAGCATCTCTTTCCTCCTGGGAAGCTTTACTGGAAATCATGTAACTAAAATTTCTCCTCATATCATCTTGGGATTTTTGATATGCCTCCTGGGCACTATTTCCCTTGATTAAGGATATAGGTACTAAATTTGAAGGTTCTAGAAAGAACTTAGCGATTGGATCAGTTAGTGGTTTAGTGCCTCGTTCTTTTGAGCGTATTAACCAGAAATCTTTATTGTAACCAATAAAAACAGTTGCACCTTTTTCTATGCTAAATGGGCCTAACTTTGCTCCTGCCTCACAGCTCCTGGCATAAATTATTTTTTCTCGAAGTAACGCTTCACAGTTAGCTTCATCAAGCAATATCTCATCATTATAGCCAGCTACACGATCTTTTGCTCCGTGACCATTTAAAAAAATTAGGCGGGGGTTATTTCTACTAATATAACTACTAAACTTCTGCTTACTGGCCTTTTTGCCATCTAAATCTAATACGGTGATACCTTTACTTTTTGCTTCATCAATTACCAACTCACTCCAATAATAAAGGTAAGTTGTAGGAAAATCATGGTTGGGTCTGGTGATAAGGATGGTATTATTCACTCTGATAGATTTTACCTTCGGCAATATCTCTTAGGAATTTAAGTTGCATTTCAATAATCTCTTGCCCAAGCTCATTACCCTCTTTAACGCTTTCTACAATCTGCTCTCTGGTAATATTTTCACCACCGACTGAAATCTCCAAATCTTTAGAGAGAGCGTTAATTCTGGCTATCACCAGCTCTTTAATGTATTCCTGAAGCTTTTTGTCTTCCTTATTCGTGTCCATGTTGGTCTTCCGAATGCTCTTTTAACAAACCTAGCCGATTAAGTTTGTCTAAGATTTCATCTACCTTATCTGTATCATTATCAATCTCTATTTTGGCAGCATTCCAGGATAATGGTTCGTTGTTTTCCAGTACAACCACAATTTCATCTCTTAGACCCAGCGGGATGTTGGCGTAAATTTTATTAAACAGAACCTTTTTGTGCTTATTTTCGTCCATAGGGGAGTATTTTAACACCATTTAAATCATAATATCAAAAAGAAGCAATAACAAGATAACAAAAGAATAAAAAAGCTGAAAGGATAGTATTCTTTTATACTAATTTGCTTTTTTCTCGGTGATTTCATTTAAGTAATCCTTTATTACTTTCTTGGATGGTTTTTTAACATTTGTACAATAAAAATGGAAACGCAAGAACTTTTCAATATCATCACAGGTATTCATCCCAGCATCTATTAACTCCTGGGGTGCTACCTCAACTGAGATAAGAATTTTAATAAGTGCATAATTTTTAGAAAATTCTATCTCTTCTATTTTTGAGTCATGCTTTTTACTGACTAAGTTAAATTGTTTTTTAATAATCCCCCTTTGCTTATTTGTAAAGGGTTTATTATTTAGAGCACTTATAACAACGTAATTGCGTAATCTATGTGCCTCGCCACCTAATTCAGTTGTAATATAAGTTTCATCTGAGAAAATGCCATTGCCGGCATTATCTTTATAGACTATTACATCTGGTATAGGTTTCAGTTTCTTAATCATACTATTTTTCTACCCAGCCACGCTTCTGATAATATTTTAACCTTTTTTGGAACAAACGTTCCAGAAAAGCCACATTCTGATCCCTGTAATCATAAATTATCTGTTTGCTCTTAGACCTCTGGATTCTTCCAATATACTGAATCAGTTTTCCCTCAAACGAAAATGGATAGGTTAAAAATAAACAGTTGAAGGCAGAAAAATCCATGCCTTCACCAAACAGTTGGCCAGTTGTTATAAGAATCTGAAAATTACCTGATTTAATTTGTTCAATTTTAAGCCTACGCTTTCTTTGTGAATCCTCACCAGTTAAAGTAATAATTTCAGCGTGGGATTTTAAATAAAGATTTAATACTTCAACGTGCTCTTTACGCTCTGTCAGGATAAGAATTTTCCTTCCCTTTAGAACTTCCTGTAAAACATCCTGGCAGATCAATAAATTTCTGGCACTATCAAAAATAAGTATTTTTGAAATGACTTCAAATACATCAGTTTTATAATCAAATGGTACAGATAAAACAGTGCTACGAATATGGACTGTAATTTTATCAGTTAAAGAACCTTTTTGTTGATCTGGATCTATGGTTACAATTTCATCACCGAGATAGTAATAAATTAGCTTCTCATCGTTATATTTTCTTTGGGGAGCTGCTGTTAAACCATAAAGGTAATAAGAGTTCAGGTTTGAAATTAGTTCTCTAAAAGTTCTGGCCGGTACATGATGGCATTCATCGAGGAGAATAGTGCCAAAACTCTTACTTATATCATCAAGGTTATTCATTTTTAGTAGACTTTGAACCATAGCCACAGTAATTTGATCTCCGGGTTTCTTTTTATTTCCTGAAATTTGACCAATATCCTTTTTAGGGATTCCTAAAAAAGACTCTATTCTCTCCACCCACTGATCTAATAGCTGCTTTCGGTGAACCAGAATCAGTGCTGGTTGTAATCTTCTGGCTATCAATTCCAGTCCAATAACAGTCTTTCCCGATCCTGATGGAGCAACAATTACTCCGTAATCCTTATTCATAGCCTCAGTAACAGCTATATTCTGATAATCTCTAAGTGAAATCTTTGATTTAAACTTAACATCAGCTAATTTTTCCCGCTTATCAATAATTTCAAAGGGGATCTTATTCTCTTCACAAAATTCAATAAGTTGATTTAAAAAGCCTCTGGGAATAGTTACAGAATCATTAGTTTCCTCAATCAGCCTGAAATACTTTTCGGTTTTATAGGTACTAATGCCAATTTTTTGTTTAACAAAGTACTCCTGATTTGAAAAGTTTAAATTTTCTCTCAGGAATTTTACCATTACAAGAGTTAGCTGACTTTTATTTAGGTAAATCTGGTTTTGGATAATGACATTTAATGTGCCTTTAGTTGCTTTCTGAGTGTTGCTTATTTTTGCCAGTTCCTCTACTAACTCGAGATAAAGTTTATCAAGTATATCCAGAGAAACAGGTTCAATATTTTTAATAAAGTTCCACTGATCAGGTAAAATTTCCAGCGTTTCAGGATCAAGAAAACCAGAATTACTATTTTTTAATGAGTCTCCCTGTAGTGGTAAGGCAATTAGATTCCCAAATCCCTTATTTGTGTGATAATCTTGGTTTGGAAATAATCTATCAAAACTAACTTCTCGGTCAAAAACTGAAAGCTCAAGTGCTTCTCTGATTATTTCTAAAATAATTTTTCTTGATTTATATGCAGGGTATTTGTCTTCAAAGAAAATCCAGACATGACCACCATTACCAGATCTGGATCTTTCTAAATAGGTTGGAATACTGTATCTGGCACAGACTTTAGAAAATGCCCTTATTTCCTCCGGCCAATTCTCACCATCAAAGTCAGCTGCTATAAAGTAGGAGGTATTGTCTGATAATAAAGGATAAATCCCTACTATCTCCTTACCTTCTAAATGACTTTGAATAATTTCTAATGTTAGAGGTAATGGGGTTTTGTGGGGATAATCTGAAAACTTACCGCCCCTGGCTTTAAAAGCTGCAAACTTACTCCAATCCACCCTATATGCAGGACTGTAGCCGTTTTTACCATCTTTTTCCCACCGTTTAGCATAAACGTCATGACGCCCCTTAAAAATAGACATAAAAAGTTGAATATCCATTCTCGTTAATAGTAATTTAGAGGGCAGTTGCACCAGATATTACAGCAGAGAGAGGCTTAAAGCAAGAAAAACCTCAGCGGGCTTTCTTAGGCCAGAAAAAGTATCTGTCTTATGTTCTGGCCAATATTTGCCCTAGAAAGTAAATAAATCTTTTACCTTAACTTGGAGAGTATCAGCAACTCTATAGAGCAGTTTCAGGCTGGGTACCCTCTTGGCAGACTCAAGGTATTGGATATATTTTGCACTCACCCTTACTTTTTCAGCGATTTGCTCTTGTGTGAGCTTTCGCTGCTTTCGCAGTCGGTGCAGTTGTTTACCGAGCTTTTTATCTCGTTTAGTAACCACACGGACAAGCTACCAAGTTCATCTATCCTACAGAACCCACTGTATGTTACCTTTTAGCCTTATTTTCTTGTTGATTTCTACCCCCACTGATTGTTACTATTTAAGTAGTCTTTTCAAATGAAAGATACCTTATGAAATGGTAAATAACAATGTAAGTCATACAAAATTAACTCGGATTATTTTCTCGGTATTGATAACTATCCTTTTTCAATTGCTGCTTAGTTGGTTCATCGCTTATTCCTTACATAATATTAGACTGGATCATCAGAGTATCTTTTTAGTTGACTTAATTGGTAAACCAATTTTTCTACCAGTTTGGGCTTATTATCTTTGCGGAGGAGGAAGTACTTTCTTAATTTGGTTAATAGCTCGGCGGTTTTTCCCAGCTGAATGGTTTTTGCTTCCTCCACTGGTATTTGGTATATCCTTGTGGCCTGCTTATTTAGTAGCAGCTCAAGCTAATTCAATCATAGCTTTATTATTTTCGCTAAGCTTGTTTTTAAGTTTTCTAAAGTGGAAGGATAATCAAGGATCAATATGGTGGTTAGTTCTGTTCATTGGGGGGCTATATTATTTCTCTCTTCTTGCAGCTCCAGTAATTTGGATTCTCTTCTTATTTATTGTGGTGACTGGTTACTTGAGCAAACAACAAAAGCGCAAACTATTTTTAGTAGTCTTACTAATGTATCTGCCAGTGGTTTTGGGATCTTTCTATAATCCAGAAGGAATTTATAACTTAACTAAACAACAGATTAAAGTTTTCTCTGAACCTGGATTATTAAATGGTGTGAATAGCTTTAAAGGTGAGAGCCAACAAGCAGGGTTTGGTGCTTTATCTAAGTTGACTGAAAATAAATATCTCTATTTATCAGAATACCTACTACTAAAAGGTTTAAAACACCTTAGTCCCTCAACTTATTTTACATCTCAAGAGAAACTTCTAAACTTTTCCTTTAGTCCTCCCCTCTATTTAGGATTTATAGCTCCATTCCTTTATGGTTTATACAGGAGTTTTAAAAATCACAAGTCAAGCAGGATGATGATATTAGCCGGTTTATCTCTAACCCTACCTTCTATACTCGCCCAACCTCTGGTTGATCTCCACAGGCTAATACTTATTATGCCAGCTTTAGTTTTTATTATTAGCTATGGCCTAATGTCTTTGTATCATAATAGGCATCATATGTTTACTAAATTATTACTTTGGGGTGTAATTTGTTTAGTAATAACTCAGATTATAGTTAGTTTGGCGGACATCTCATTTAGAGAATACCCTAGATTTAGACGCTACTTTGGAGAGATTCATACCGAGGTAGGTAAACAATGAAAAAGCGATTGACTATATTTTTGTTACTGTTCCTAATCACTTTAGTTGGTGGATTTTTGAGATTCTATCATTTTACTACCAACCCTCCAAGTTTAAATAATGATGAGGTAGCTTTTGGATATAGCGCTTACTCAATTTTACAAACAGGCAGAGATGAGAATGGGTTGTTTATGCCGATTACCTTTCCATCCGTAGGAGATTATAAAAACCCGATTCCTGTATATATACTTGTACCTTTTATAGCTCTATTCGGATTAAATGAATTCAGTGTCAGATTACCTACGGTCTTAATAGCCATCATCTCAATACCGCTATTTTATATCTTCTTTAAAACTCTGAGCGGAAACGTCAAAGTTTCTTTGATAGCAACTTTGCTTTTGATTATTTCTCCCTGGCACCTTTTTTACTCAAGGTATGTCTCGGATCACCTAATTGCGATGACTCTACTGGTATTAGGTATAACTCTTTTTCAAAAGATGCTAAAAAACGGTGGGTATCTATATGCCCTAGGCGCTGCCAGCTCTTTTGTAATCTCAATGTACACCTATTACCCAGAACGTCTGTTTGTGCCTTTGCTCGGAACTGCCCTGTTGATTATTAATCGCAAGATATTGTGGCAACGGAGAAAAGAGTTTATAGTTTTGGCTCTGATGGCCTGCTTACTGGTCTTACCTCTGGCTTACGGGACTTTTTTTGGGCCGGATAAAGCCCGAGCCAGTATGGTTTTCATTACTCAGGATATAGAATTCACTCGTTATGTAATTCTGGATCATCTAAATAGGGGGGTGGCTTTTAGTTCAGAAAATTTTTTACTGCTGTTTTTTTGGCTCAAAAGATTTCTTAATTATTTTGACCCTGGTTTCCTGTTTACTAACGGTCTAAATATGACTAATGTCGGAACTATCGGTTTAGGAGTAATGCACCTTTTTGAAATTCCATTTTTAATCTTTGGAATTTATAGCCTCTTAAATAAAAGTCGATCTAGCCAGCTAGGTTCTATTTATAAAAACAGAGCACTGATTTTTATATGGATTTTTCTTGCCTTAATACCGGCATCTCTTACCAACAATGAAACTAGCGCAGGCAGAAGTATTATTCTACTTCCAATGTTACTGATGATTACCTCTTTAGGTGCTTTGAACTTATATGAAAAGGTGATTAATTTGGGTAGTCGATACATTAAATCATTCATACTGACTCTCTATCCGATCTTTATAGCCATTTTTTTGATACGTGCTTTTCTGATTTTTACAGTTCATTTCCCGCTGCAAAGAGGAGAAGCCTTTATGGAGGGAACAAAGGAGTCAGTGCTTTACGCAATTGAACATAAGGATGAATACCAAGAGATTGTTTATGATGCTTACAGAGGGATAGAAGCACCTTATATAGTCAATATTCCCCATATGTACATCCTTTTTTACTCACAATATGATCCTACTAAATTCCAACAAGAAGTTAAGGATTTCCCTACCAAAGGAGCTCATTTTGATAAATTTACAATCCGATCAATAGATTGGATAACAGATAGATCTAAAAAGGGGACTTTATTCATTGGTAGTCCTTGGAGTTTACCTGATAAAGATTCAGAACATGTCAAGGTCCTTAAGAAAATCTATCTAAGTAATGGAGCCTTAGCTTTAGTAATCGTAACTCCTAAGTAGGTATAAAACTGTTAAAATACAACCAGCTGACATTTCGGGTAAACCTATTAAAATGACTATGAATACAGACGCAAGTAGGCAAACAATTAACCTACACTTATACCAAACCATTCCAGATATTATCAGAGCTAGTTGAGCTTACTAATAATTCGAAAGCTACTTCTGATGAGGTTAAAAAGCAACAAAAATTCGAACTGCCTGATAGGATTGATTTACCAACCCAAACAGAAGACTTTTTGTATGCTTATCCCGAAATGCGGAGAGGGTGAGATTCGAACTCACGGTCCCTTGCGAGACAGCGGTTTTCAAGACCGCCGCACTAGGCCACTATGCGACCTCTCCGTAATAACTCTACCCTGCGGAGGAGGTGGGATTCGAACCCACGATACCCTTACGGGTATAGCGCATTAGCACTGCGCGGCACTCGGCCTCTATGCGACTCCTCCCAATATTTTCTTAACCGACGGTTTATAGTTCCTAGTTCCTATCTCTTGCAAATATTTTCTAACTTCTTGCTGATTATGCAACCATACACCATATTCATAAGTCCTTTTAGGATTAAAGCCTAGTTGTTTTAACCCCTGATATACAAATTGCAAAATAGGTTCAGATCTATTAGAAAAGGCCAGTTTTGGATAGGAATATCTTTTCCCATTTACACTATATGTATGTACACTAAAACATCCGTCAGTATCTACCAATCCTCGGATACAAGCCTTAATATATCCTTCTTTGGTCCAAACCCATTCTGGAACACCTACTTGTAAAAGTACTTTATTCCCTAAAGATAAACCTTTAGAGTTTAGATATTCTACCAAATCAACTCCACCAATACTAACTTTCCATACATGATCATTCCTTGATTTATAAATACTAGGTTTAGAATCAAATAATTTCTCGATTAAATTCTGAACATATACAGCAAAATCCTGGTCTGTATCACTATTTAAATAAATTACACACTGATAGCGAGTTAATCCTCCATCTCCAAGGATAATTCCAAATAATTCTGCTAAATCCTCTGATTCTTCAGGAATCTTAAAAGTTTTAACATACTTTGTCCAAAGTTCTGGGTTTTCCCGTCTCTTAAACCAAGATATCTTGCCTCCTTTACTTCTAGACTCCTTATTGCCTAACAAACCGTATAATTTAAAGGTCTTTTTGCCTCCCAACTTACCTGCAATTCCATTATGCCAAAACTGAGGTAAAATTTTATGAGGAGGTAACGGTATTTGAGACAATTTGCTTAATTTTAAGATAGCATCCTTAGAAGGATTAAACTTTTCTCTTTTCCAATCTCTGATAGTCCTCCCAGAAAGACCGATTAATTTGGCTAGCCCGTCAGAATCTAATCCTAATTTTCCTTGCACTTGCTTAATAAAAACTCTTAACCCATCGTGATTGAATGCTAATCTATCCATAAATTAACAGTAGCATACTTCCATTATTAATACAACAAGAATTTTACCTGGCCAGTGTCATAGCCCAAACCTTTTGGGCGCCGGCGCGTTTTAATTCGTAACAGCATTCTCTCATGGTAGAGCCGGTAGTCCAGACATCATCTATAAGTAGTACATAGGGTTTAGCGTCTAGCGTATAGTTAGAAGAAATTGCAAAAGCGCCATAAATATTTTTTCTTCTCTGCTCCCCTTTTAATTTTACTTGGGAGCGGGTATAGCGAGTGCGTTTTAAGGCCTCACAGTAAACCAAACCTAATTTTTTGGATAAAATTTGTCCTAGTAGTTTTGCCTGATTAAAACCCCTTTTATTTTCCCTAAACCAATGCAGCGGCACCGGTACAACCACCCACTGATTTTTATTTTTTCTAACCAGATCAAAAAGATGAGGCGAGTATTTTTTCCAGTAGTAAACAATGATATCTGCCAAAACCGGAGCAAAATCCCGCACCAAAGCAGGCTCATATTTTAATCTTTGAATGGCTTTTTTTAAAGGGCCGGCATAAATGCCCAAACTCCACAACCCGTCCAGGCTAAAAGTTCTTTCGCAGCCGGGATGGGTTAATCCGCCAATTGATAAATTACCGCACTGCGGACAAATCAGGTCGGTTTGTAAGATATCGGCCATGCATCTTTGGCAAAAATAGGAATTTGGCTGTCCGCAACCAATGCATTTTTTGGGAAAAAGCAGATCTAAAATGAGGTTCACAAACCTATTTTAACATGGTGGAGATGGGGGGTTTTGCACCCCCGTCCAAAATTGTAACTTTCAAAACTTCTACAAGCTTAGCTAATGTATATTTTGAGTGTTAATTTGTAACCCGTTAGCAGGAAGATTAACACTTAATCCAAGTTTCTTCGTTTAGAATATGGATTAGATATCTAAACTGCATCCTGACTGGGTACATACCTTGGAAATCTAGCCAGGAGAAGATTTACCAAAATATCGCGCACTGAAGCTTTATGCTACAGCGTAGACGAAACGATCAGAAGATCTGTCGTTTGTGTTTCGAAACAATATTTTATGTTTAATGTTTCCTTAACAGCTTGCAGTTTTCAAAGAGCAATTCTGTCGAGACTATACATCCCCGTATCTTGTATTATACCACATTTAAAGCTAAATGCAAATTACTCTTTTCCTCTTAGTTCCTGTTCAACACGCCTGATATGATCGCGTTCTTTGATTATTTTGCGCTTATCGAATTCCTTTTTGCTCTTTCCCAAACCCAAATCCAGCTTAAATTTATTATTTTTTTCGTAAATAGCTACCGGCACTATAGTTACTCCTTTGCCGGAAGTCTTACCTGTTAAACTCATGATTTGAGCTTTGTGAAGCAAGAGCTTTCTTGACCTTTGGGCAGCATAAGTTTTGGATGATTCCTGGGCGTAGCGGGGAATATTGGCATTGATCAGATATGCCTCGCCGTTTAAAATCCTGACATGAGCTTCCCCCAGATTCAGCCTGCCGGCTCTGACGGATTTAACTTCCGCTCCGGTCAGTTGTATGCCTGCTTCCAAATGTTCCAGAATATGATAATTATGAAGAGCTTTGCGGTTTATAATTCTCATAGTGACTAGAGTCAAGAGTCAAGAGTCAAGGTTAATTTTACTAGATTCTAGACTCTAGCGACTAGACTCTTATTTGAGATCCATTGTATAGATTTTACTGCCTTCCAGCAAATAGACCTTTTTAGCTTTTTCATCCACTACCAGGTCGGAAAACTCTCTAAAGCGCTCGCTTTGATACTGGGCTTTATAGGCTCCGGTTTTAGTCAAGACCAAAAGTCTGGCGTTGCCAGAATCCAGCAAATACAAATCATCAGTATCGGAGGAAACAAAGAAACTTTTGGGGTCTTTGACCGGTGAGGGTAAACCTGAATAGGAAAAATTATCCTTCTCCCCCCTGGTAAATCGCAGTATCTCCCCTCCCTGTTTCAACACATAAATTGAAGATTCAATCTGCATCCGCAAACTGCCGGTAAAATCCGCCTTGGTGTTTTGAGTAAGATAATCTCTTTTACCGGAATAGCCCTCGGAAGTTGGCAAATACTTCCAGACTTGATTCTTGGTTGAATCCAAAAGATAAACATTGCCGGCAAAGCCGCTCATGTCTGCAATATTCCCCCATTCCTCGTCAACTTTAGCCACCTGGGTTTGTTTTTGATTGGTTAAATCGGTACGCACCAATCCTTTGTCAGCAGAGTAGCTAAAAGCCAGATTGCCATTCAATGAAGATAGTTGCGCTTCCCCCAGCTGACTTTTCCCGGCCAGAATTTGATTGCTCTTTTTAGCAGCGTCAATAGCAGCCAGGGAATATTGCGTTCTATCCAAAACCAGTATTTTGCCGGCCGAAAAACTTAACGCATAAGCTTTAAAGTCTTTTTTGACCAGATCCAGATCCAAAAACAAAGGAAAATCAGCTACCTGCGCCTGTTGCAAAATAGAGGATGATTCCTGTTCAATCTGGTTTTTTAAATCCCGGGCGCCGCTGTCTTTGGGTTTTAGAACCAGCGCTTGGCCAATTTTATCTTTGGCAGTATCCAGTTTAATCTTGGCCTCGGCCGGATTTAAGCTGCTTAAACCTTTGGCAGCATTAAAATCATCTTTGGCAGCTTGTAAGGCTTGATCGAATTGAAGATTCCTTTCCCTGTCGCGACCTAATTTATACTGATACCCTGTTCCCAAAGCAATAATAATAATTAAAACTACAGCCAAAATCAATCTGCCCCGGCCGCTTTTGGGAAAAAATCCGAGAAGTTTTGCCAGAATTGCCCTGGCCCGGGGAGGAATAATTTCTTTTTCCTGTAGACCGGGAAGGCTGATAACAGACTCTTCTTCCTTTTGATCTTCCTGATCCTGCTGATCTATCCGCGCAAAAAGCCCGGCCAGCCCTCCCTCCCCGCTCTCCGCCCGGGCCACTTTGGAACTCATTTCCTCTTCCCATGCGTCTTTAGGCAAATCCATTGATTTGGACAAATCCTCACCCAGCAAATCGGACAAACTTTTGCTTGCCAGCATTAACTTGTCCCCTTCTTCCAAAAATCCCGAGATCAAAGCGCCGGCGGAACCGGTGGACAAAAGCGGCGATAACTTATCCTCTCTTTTTAAATAAACTTCCACCCGGCCCTGTCCCGTAAGATACAGCACTTTTCCCGATACTGCAGCCAAACACAAGTCGTATTCACCTTCGCCGGAAAATTTTTTGACTCCTTCGGCAAAAGCGGCAGTCAGTTTCTGGGCCGGACTGCCTTCAAAATCAAAGTAAAAATCCGACAGGTCTGACAGAGCCTGTCTGCCTTTGGTAAAAGCGTCATCGCAACTAAGCCGGAGTAAAGCTAAAAAAGCATTCTCGGCATCCTGTATCTGTGAAACTACTTGGGCCGCCTGCTGGTCCGTATTTAAGCCGATTACCTGTGCTATTTTTAATCTCATAAAATTCCCCAGGCCAAGACGATCAAACCAATGGCCACTCCGGCATGCAAAATAGAAAAGGCCGAGAGGATCGGGGAAACTTGAGTAATTAAAGTTTTACTCATCAAATCCACCTGTCTTATCACCATCAGAGCAAATATAGCGTAAAATGCCAAAATTATCAAAATGGCAATTTTCACAACCAGCAAAAATTCCTTTGTGACCAATAAATCAGCTGGGGTGGCCGTCGGCATGGCGATCTCCCCTCCCGTAGAGTTTGTGCGCTTCATCCAAGATAAAATCAGCCACATGATGGGGCCTGGGCACAGATTCCAGATCAATATTCCTGGAGGTGCCGGCTGTCTGGATCAATACATCGCCGTAGTGAAAAATAGATCTTAAAATCCCGCCCATGGATGAGGAGGTATCTTCAATGTTGCGAAGAGGCGCCACATCAATATTTTTAAAAAGAATGGAGTGAAAATCAACATCAACCACATTTTTATCGGTGACAATGTAAACATTAAAATACCAGTGCAAAAAACCCTCAAAAGCAATGGTTAAAATCAGCAAATAGTTGATGATTAAAAACACTATTTTAAAGGTTTGGGGAAGGGCCAAAAGATTTAAATTTAAAAGCGAAAAAATTTTGGGCAGGAAAAAGGGCAGGAAAAAAAGCAGCAGGGCCGGGATGATCCAGGCTAAATTGACAATGGGATGGGCGCGCAGCAAAAGCAGGATTTTTTCATCCGGATCCTGGCCCTCAAAACGGCAATTTTGCGGATTTTCAACATAAGCAGAAAACATAGCAAAAAGAGTATACTCTTTCTAAATTCGAAATTCCAATTTCGAAATTCGAAACAATTTTTGAAATTCGAATTTTCAAAATTTAGAATTTGTTTAGTATTTCGGATTTCGTGCTTCGAATTTATTTCTGTTCTACAGAAAATAATGGTCCCACAATCTGGATATTGGCCGGGGCACGCAGATTAAAGAAATTTTTAAACTCGCTGCCGTTAAAAGTTTCCGCACCCCGGTCACCCGACACTGTCACTGAAGTAATCTGCCCGGAGGAAAAATCCGCCGACACTGAAACTGATGAAACACTGTTAAAAGGACTGCTGCCTCTTGAGCGAAGCTCCTGTCTGACTCGATCTTCATTCCAGGTTTCTCCTCCTTCCGGGTTGGGTTTATCGGTTTGATAAAGATGGGATGACACTCCGGAATCTGCTTTGATTAGCATAATGACATTGGCAATATCAGCCACCTCTTCTGATTTGAGCCAGGCGCTCTTGGCATATTGAGATCTTACTCCCTGGGCAGCATAAAAACAGGGGGAATCCCGGTCATAGGCTTTGGCCTGTAAATCGGCAAAGCTGGAGATATCTCCGTTGGTATCTCGCACTCTTTTGGTAAAAGAGCGGGCAGACCAGCCCACATCGGATGAAGAAAAAGTATATCCTCCGTCAGTGGAAGAATACCAGGCCGTCACCGGCGAGCCGCCGGAAATCATGGTTTTGCCATCGGTAGATTTGACTGCCTGCTCCCAGTTGCCGCCTTTATTGCCGCCTTTGTAAACCTGGCACTGCTGGCTGGTGCAGATTTCTTTTGATCCGCTGCCGGTGTACGAAAGGGCATAGGAGCGGGCGGCAATGACCTGCGCTTTTAAAGCCTCCATGGGGAAGGAATCAGGCATTTCATAAATGCCCAACAGATAAGTTTCCAAAGGCATTGAGCCGTATCCCTGAACCGAAATATTGATATTGCCTTTTTGTTCGAAAGAAAAGTCTTGAAAATAGGCTCTTAAAATATCCTCATGGTTTGCTCCGGCGTTGGCCCGGCCGTAGGCGCCATACTGGTTCATGCCCACCCGGTGGGGAATGCCATAGGTAAAAAAGGCAAAAGCCGGGGAAAAACCCGGATCAAGCTTTCGGTCATCCGTACAAAAAAGCGGCCCGGCTCCCAAAGAAGTGGGTAAATTTAAAGAGGCTTGTCTTTGAGCAATAATGGCCTGCTGGCGGGCAGATAACCGGGCAATTTTGGTGGACAGTTCGGCCTGATATTTTTTGGCTGTTGTTATTTCTCCCCCTAAAAACTTGGCATTTTTGTCAACCTCTACCTGAAAAGAAGCCAACTTGACTTTATCTTTTTCCAGCTTGTCTTTTTGAGTCAGTAAATCCAGCATTTCCCCGGTAACGCTGGCAATGATCCGGCGGTCTTCCCGGGCCACAGACTGGCGGAAAGACAGCTCCCGGAAAAGATCGCCCGACTGAAAAGAGGACAGGATAACCAGTAAAGGGTCTGCGAGGTACGAGCGGATGTAATAGGAGCGGACCCGTTTATCTAAAAGAGCCTGCTGCAAAGCCAGTTTTTCCTCCCTTAAATCCAGCTCCTGCTGTTTTGTTTTTATATTTGCGGAAAGAGCGTTAATGCTTGATTGAATCTGGGCAAGCTGCCTTTGTAAAGAGGACAGTTGCCCTTCCAGGGGGGTGGTAGCTTTAACAGACAGCTCCCGGGCCTTATTCAGCTCATCAATCTGCCTTTGCAAATCCTCAATTTCATCGGCCCGGACTGTTGGTAGTAAGTAGTAAGTAGCAAGTAGCAAGAAAAAAAAGATCGCAAATGCCAGGATAAACTTACTTTTAAACATATTCTTCATTTTATCATTGCCGTCTAATTTGTGCTAAGGTAAAAATAATGGACAATTCGGTTTTGATATTTTACCCGACTATTTCGTTACTTGACTCCTGGAAAAAAGGTACTAAAATAGGAATATATGATTAAAAGAAAAATACTTGCCCTGCTCGTGCGCCATCTTTTCTCAGACCAGATGACTATTATTACTGGTCCCAGACAGGTGGGAAAAACCTATTTAATGCAGATTTTGCAAGAGATGTTGGCAAACGAGAGTAAAAAAACAATCTGGTTAAACCTGGATAATGAGGAGGATGCATTGAAGGTCGCCTCGCAAGCCGCCTTGCTTTCGTATATCAATCTTGTGGCAGGCAGGGAAAAAGCATTTGTTTTTATTGATGAAATTCAGCGCAAAGAAAATGCCGGGCTTTTCTTAAAAGGCATCTTTGATATGCGCCTACCGCATAAATTTATTATTTCAGGTTCAGGAAGCCTTGAGCTTAAAGCAAAAATACCGGAGTCGATGGCAGGAAGGAAACAACTCTTTATTATTGAACCGATAAGTTTTGAGGAATTTGTCAATTATAAAACCAATTATCACTATGAAGACAAGTTAAATGATTTTTTTATTGTGGAAAAAGCCAAAACCGAACATTTACTTTCTGAATACATGGTTTTTGGAGGATACCCGCGGGTAGTCTTATCAGACTCCGTCTCTTTGAAACAAAGCGAAATGCAGGAGATTTACCAAAGTTATATAGATAGAGATTTAAGAGACCTGCTGCGCCTGGAAAAAACAGAGGCTTTAGGTAATCTTTTGAAAATCATTGCCTCACAGATTGGCAGTCTTATTAATTTAACAGAGCTTTCGTCAACCGTTGATCTTGACGAAAAAACTGTCAAGCATTATTTGTGGTATTTGGAGCAAACTTTTATCCTTAAAAAGGTCACACCATATTACAGAAACACCAGAAAAGAAATTACCAAAGCGCCAATATATTATTTTTACGACATCGGACTTCGTAATTGGCTCCTGGGGCTTTTCGGATTGCCCCGAATCCCGTCTCCATTAAGCGGGCATCTATTTGAGAACTTTGTTTTTAATATGCTGCGGATGCAGCTTGAGTCAGCACTCACCCAAATCCACTTTTGGAGGACGCGCGATCAGGCAGAAGTTGACTTTGTCTTGGAAAAAGGACTGGAGATTACGCCAATTGAGATAAAATATTCAAAGATGAAAAAAATTGAACTTACGCGTTCTTTCAGAAATTTTGCGGCAAAGTATAAACCTGGAAAAGGATATGTCGTACATCTTGGCAGAAATTTCAAGACCTTGATAGATAAAACCAAAATCTATATTCTTCCATTCTTTGAATTGATTGATAAAAAATTTTAAGAAGTAGACCCTAAATTAAATTTGTGCTAAGGTAAAAATATGGGGAAAATATGGTATTATTAGAAACGGATATTGTTAAAACTTTCCCAAAATAATGTTCGGGGCTACCATATTCTCCCTCTTGACAAATTAAGTAAACTATACTATACTCAATTTATGCTAATTGATAGAAGTATACTTACCAGAATTCAAAAACAGCTCATGGGTGAGCCTAAAATAATTATAATTTACGGACCCAGACAATCCGGTAAAACAACCCTAATTAATCAATTATTAAACGGAATTAAATCAACGTGTTTAATTTTTACCGGTGACGATCTTCGTACGCAAGAATTGTTTGGTATAGCTGATTTGGACCGGTTAAAAAAGATCGTTGGCGCAAATAAACTGCTAGTCATAGACGAAGCTCAAAGAATTCAAAACATTGGTCTGGTTCTAAAATTGCTTTTCGACTCGCTAAAAATACACATTATAGCTTCAGGCTCTTCATCCTTTGATTTGGCAAATAAAATCAACGAGCCTTTAACAGGCAGGTCTGTCACTTTTACACTCTACCCTCTCGGAGTACCGGAAGTGCCAAAAAATATACTTGAAACAGTACCTGCCAAAATCGGGGAATTTTTGCGGTTTGGCCTATACCCAAAGGTTATCACTCTTTCCTCTGAAGCGGAAAAAGAGCTTTACCTTAACGAACTGATCAATAATTACTTGTATAAAGATGTCTTAAGCTTTGAAACAATACGTAAACCTAAAAAAATTATTGATTTGCTATCTCTTCTTGCTTTACAAATCGGCAGCGAGGTATCCATTCAGGAACTGGCGCAAAATTTATCGCTTTCGAAAATTATAGTTGAGAAGTATTTAGACCTTTTGGGAAAAATGTTTGTAATTATTAATATTCGGGGGTTCAGCCGTAATTTACGCAAAGAAATTTCTAAAACCTCCAAATATTACTTTGTAGATTTGGGTCTCCGTAATGCTCTAATACGTAATTTTAACCCATTAAATTTGCGCACAGATAAAGGAGTAATGTTTGAAAACCTGTGCGTAATAGAAAGATTAAAAACCCTTGAAAACAGCAGAAAGGTTGCTAATCTATACTTTTGGCGCACTTATGACCAAAAGGAGATTGATTTAATCGAGGAAAAAGAAGGCAGGCTTACAGCCTTTGAGTTTAAGTTCACACCCAAAAAAACCACACTGACTTCAGCGGGGAAAGAATTTACCTCTGTTTATAAAAACAGTACTTATAAGATTATCTATCCGAATAATTTTGAACAATTCTTAAACAACTAGACCCTAAATTAAATTTGTGCTAAGGTAAAAATATGGGGAAAAATCTTATTATCTTAAGATAAAGTATCTCTTAAGAATTGCGCTGATTGATCTTTAAAATAATTGTCAATAGTATTTAGTAGCCTCATCTGTTCCTTGTTATTTTTTTCCAGAAGCAGGGGTTTTATTGTAAAAAGCAGTTTAATATTTTTAAAGCTCTCCGACCAAAACAAACTTTCAGGAAGCTTCACCCCGAATTTTTTAAAAACCAATCCGAGTAACTGCTTTGAAGTAAATCTGCCTTTTGTTAACAAAAAATAAATATCAAATAAGTCTTTAGGTTCATTTCTGTCAAAATATGCCAAAGTTTTATTGGCAGCAATGTCTTTTAAAGAGTCTGCCCACACCCCTAAAACCTTCTTTCTTCTGCCCAATGTATTTCTATGATGATTATAGTAAACAAATTCCACTTTCAAAATTTCCTTATTTTTTAACAGAAATTTATGCCTATCAAAAATTTTCTGGTACTCCACGCTTTTGAACCCTGCTTTACCTTTAAGATTTTGGACAAATTGATTGACTTCATCAAACGAGAATTCTTCTTTGGTAAAAAAATCCAAATCTTCCGATTTTCTATGTTGGAAGTAATAATAAGCCAGCAAGGTGCCGCCTGTCCAATAAAACTTATTCGTGATAGGTGATTTGGCAATAAGATCCAAAGCTATTTTCTGACCGGTTGTCAACTTCATCTCTGTAGAAAATTTTCAATCATTGTTTTCTTACCCGAATCAAGCCATTTTTTAATTTTGGGAAAATATTTTTTTAACATATCCTTTGTAATGCCTGCAAAATCTCCATAATTAATTTTCCGCACCAGAAACCATTGCCAGCCGTCATCTGTTATTGGCTTCCAAGCTTTATTGATTTTGTAATCCCATACCCACATATCAATATTTTAACACATTTTCCTCAAAGAAACTGGACTCTTTTCAAAAACCGTGCTAAGGTAAAAATATGGGGAAAATAATTAAAATCCTGCTTCTGTTATTATTCTTCTTTGTATTTTTTCTTATCAGTGTTTCTTCAATATCAGCCGCCCCCCAAGCAAGCTGTCCAGTAAAGATAGAGCCGGCAGACGGTAAACCTCTAACAGATGAAACGCGCAAAGCCAGGTTTATTATCAATGTGGGCCAAGGCAATGCCAGTACTATCTACAGGATGGAATTTAACTGCCGGGATCTGCCATTCGCCCCCGGTCAGCGAGTCAATGATTATACATTCACAGCCTCCAAGCTCAATGAAGATGAAATCTTTTACGATCTTGACCGGTCAATCTTTATTCCCGGCACTACTCCCTGTCAGTTTTCCGAAGGAAAAAATAAACAGATTGTGTTACACGCACTTATCAACAATCAGGCTGTACCCCAATGCCTGGCTTATTATGATGTGGTTGATAACGACAATCTTTGTAAGTTGGAGCTTAAACCTACAGAAGGAATTACATCTGCCACCAACCTAACGATTTCCGGGAAAAATTTAACCAGCACCATCACGTCGCAATTTAGATTGTTTTTTGACGGTGTCATAACAACACCATACGATTCCTTTGATCCAAAGCTTTTGCTTTACTTGGATACTCCAGACTTTAGTCCCATAGCAATACCTACTTCCTGGAAAACAGTGGGGCGTCACAAAATTGATATTCGCCGGCTCAATATTGGACCCTTTGGAGGTTTTGGACAACCCCTTTGCCCCTTGGAGTTTACTGTAGGCACACCGGATAAACCTGGCAGAGTACTCGATACAGGTACCCTTAAAAAGGGTTGCACTACGCAGGATGCCGCATTGGGAATTTGTACCTCTGGAAAAGGTTTAGAATGTGACCCGGCAAAACCGGCCATAAAAACAGCCATTGGGTGTATACATACCAATCCTGCGGATTTGGTGCAGGATGTATTAAAATTTGGCCTGGGCATTGGAGGGGGTTTGGCATTTTTGATGATGCTTTTGGGGGCATTTCAGATGTTAACTTCTGCAGGCAATCCGGAAACTTTGCAGGCAGGCAGAGAAAGATTAACTTCGGCCCAAGTATGAGAAACAATAGCGGCTACAGAAAACTCATTGCTTGGCAGAAAGCTAATTTGTTGGCACATTTAATTTACGATATCACAGCAAAATTCCCTAAAGATGAGCTTTTTGGAATGATTTCACAAATGCGCCGGGCTGCTTTATCGGTTTGTGCTAATATTGCAGAAGGATATAGCAGAAGAGGCTTAAAGGATAGAAAGCATTTCTACCAAATGGCAATGGGGTCTTTAACAGAATTAGAATTCTTTATTGATTTTGCTTATGAGAGACAGTTTACTGGTAAAGATGATTATGCGAAAATATTAGAAATACACATGGAAACAGCTCGAGTTTTAAGCGGTTTGTTAAAATCCACTTGACTCTCGATTCTTGCGACTAGTCACTATGAATAAATTAGCTCTAACAATTCCCGGTTTTTCACCCATTCCCAATCCTTCAGGATTAAAAACCGAATTCAAGGATCTGGGCAGCATTATTTCCCCGCTTTTAAACATTATCTTTTATCTGGTGGTTTTCCTGGCTTTTTTCTGGTTTGTCTGGGGAGCCTGGGCCTATATATTTGCCGGCGGAGACAAAGAAAGCTTGGCCAAAGCCAGAAACAGAATCAAATGGGCCATCATTGGCCTGCTGGTTACCCTGATGGCTTATTTTATTGCCAAGTATGCCGGAGAGATATTTACTCCGGGAAGAGGAGGGATACCATTTTGAAAAAGGGTACAGGGTACAGGGTACAGGGTACAGTTTTAATACTTTTTACTTTTTACTTTTTACTTTTTACTTTTCCCGTTCATGCCCAATCCCCCATTCCCATTGGAGAAAAATTTGGCTTTGGGGATATCAAAACTTTGGGCGAGGCCACATCCAAACTGGTCCCTCCGGCCTTTGCCATTACCGCCGCATTAGTGATATTATATTTTCTGTTTGGAGCATTCAGATATTTGAAAGCAGGAGGGGATAAAGAGGAAATGGCAGGAGCCAGACAAATGATCTCTCATGCCATTATCGGATTTTTAATTTTAATGTTTGCCTTCCTGGTTTTTCAATTTCTGCTCTCAAGACTGTTTGGCACAACAGGGCCGGTCATCATTCAAACACCATGACTACAAAGATTTTGATCGCTGCAATACTGGCAACAATCTTTTTAACCGCCACTATCCCAGTAATGGCTGCCGGGAAAGAAAACGCGTTCTGCCTGCCTCCTCCGGATGTACATTTCCCTTGCGAGACCGGATTTACTTGCAGAAAAAATCCCGATTTCAATCCCCCAATAAATTCCGACCAGTTCACCTGTCAGAAAGATGTTTTCGGCACTATTAAACCTCCTGATGCTTTAAAAAACTTTATCGGTCAGGATGAAACCGGCGCAACCGGCATCAGCAGATTTTTAAGCAACTTGGTGGCTTTGTTTTACATCCTGGCTGCGATAGTACTCATATTCATGATTTTATGGGGGGCCTGGGACTGGATCACCTCGGAAGGAGAAAAAGAAAAGCTGGAGGCGGCCCGCAAAAAAATCATCAATGCCATTGTGGGCATTATTCTTTTTGCCGTGGCTTTTGCCATTATCCAGGTGCTGGGACAATTTACCGGCTTTAAGTTTTTTGAAGGCCAAAAATGATGCTTGACAAGAGAATAATTTTGTGAATATGATTAAATCACTTATGAAAAAGTTGGTTGCGGCAGCATCCGCTATATCCTATCTTCTTTTGCCTGTTAAAGCATTAGCTGCAAGTCCCAGCCCGGATATCATCATAAAAACCCCTGAAGTAGGATTTGCCAATTTGGGCGATTTTGTCAACAATTTCCTGACCCTGGCTTTTGCAGTGGCCCTGCTGGTAGTTTTGATCATGCTGATTTGGGGAGCCTTTGAATGGATTACCTCGGGCGGAGATAAAGAGGCTGTGGGAAAGGCGCGGAACAGAATCATCAATGCTTTGATTGGCCTGGCTGTTTTGGCAGTGGCTTTTGCCCTGGCTCGGCTGGCCGGGCAATTCACGGGATTAAATATTATGGAGATTGCGGTACCCAGACCTCCATCACCTACTTAAAAATATGCTTCCGGCCGGCTTAAATGAAATAGACCAGGTTTTCTCCAGGGTGATTTCCGTTGTGGTAGGCTTGGGGTTTATTGCTTCTTTGGTGGTGCTTACCTGGGCCGGGATTAAGTATTTAACTTCCGGGGGAGAACCCAAAGCTATCCAGGCTGCCCATTTAACAGTCACCTGGGCTTTACTGGGTATACTTTTTTTGGCCATTGCCTGGCTGATTTTGCAACTGATTGAAGCAGTGACCGGAGTAAAAGTAACTTTGTTTGATATCCGGGCTTTGTGCGGAGGGCCAAGTTTACCCTGGTGCCAACCAAATCCGTAAGGATTTGCCCTGAGCGAAGTCGAAGGGTTGCAAAACTGAAAAGTTTGGGTTAATGTTAAAATATGGTGAGTAAACTCAAAGCTCAAATGTCAAATATCAAACCAAGTCTAAATTTCAAAAAAATTGTTATTTGTCATTTTAATTTTGTCATTCATTTGTTATTTGTCATTTTAATTTTGTCATTATTCCCCACTCCTGCCTTTGCCCAAACCCCTGTCCCCTCCTATGTCCCGCCTACTTCACCTGTCTATACTGACCTGCTGGTCCATAATTTATTTCATACTTTCTCCTGCTTGTCTGTTGGTTCATCCGTAATCGGCCAGCCCTGTTTAACTTATCAAAAAGGTATACCTGTTTTATCCCAGGTTAATTTACAAGGGGGAGCTTTGGGAGCCACCACTTCCATAATCGGAGCTCTTTATCTTAACCCGCCGGTTAGAACCGGCGATTATCTGGCGTCTGTAGGGCAGGGTTTGGGGATTGTCAAAGAAGCCAAAGCCCAGGTAATCGGTTCGGGAGCCCAAGTCTTAAGTCCTATTTTAACCCTATGGCAGGTGTCAAGAAATATAGCCTATGTGTTTATGATTATTATTTTTGTAGTAATTGGCCTGATGGTAATGTTTAGAAACAGGATCAACCCCCAAACAGTCATCACTGCCCAGGCAGCCTTGCCCGGCCTGGTCATTGGTTTAATCATGATTACCTTTAGTTACTTTTTGGCAGGACTTATTTCAGACATGGCCTTTGTGGGAACTAATGTTGTGGGCTATTATTTTTCCATTGCCCAACGGCCTAATGCTCAACCCCAAATTTTAGTAGATAAAATTCAAGGACAAAATATTTTAGGTCTTTTTACCCCATTTACCAAAGCCATTAGTAGTAGTAGTGTTGCTGATGCATTGAATTCAATCTGGGATCATTTGGCAGATCCAAATACCTGTAGATTCTGTCCATGGGATTTGGACCCGCAGAAAGTTCTTACAACTCTGGCAGCTTTTGTGGTTTCCCAAATTGTCATGCCATTCGGAGGTATGTTCGGGGGACCCGGTCAGATAGTAGCAGGCATTATATCATTTGGAGGCACTGCCCTGGCACCTATTGAGGTAGCCAGTTTGGCTCTATCCTTTGCAGCCATGGCCATTTTGATTTATGCCATGTTTAGATTACTGCTTCGTCTGATCAATAATTACCTGACCATCATTTTCTTAACTATTATCGCTCCTTTCCATTTTTTAGCCTCTGCTTTACCGGGCAGACAGGGACTGGCCACCAATTGGATTTTAAACATGCTGGCCAATATTCTGGCCTTTCCGGCAGTTTTGGCTGTTTTATATTTTGTGGCTTATATCCTAGGGCCGGGTTTTGTCCAACCGCCTCAATCAGAAGTCTTTCAAATTACCCAGTTAAATCAAGCAGAACCGAATAATTTGACTCCGGTAGCCCAGGCAGCTGAAGGCAGGATTGTAAATAAGTCAACTTTCCCTCTATTCGGAGGCTTGGATTTCAGTTTTATCAATTTACTACTGGCTTTTGGAGCCCTGGTGGCCTTACCGGCCATCCCGGATATTATTGCCAGGACTGTAGGGAGGATTGGGGTGGCAGGACAGTTGATAGGCCAGGAGCTGGGTGGCAGTTACGGAGCCGGCCGCGGCTATGCCGGCCAAATCAGCCAAGGCACCAGCGGGCTTGCTGGACAAGTTGGGCGTATTACAGATGAACCTGGTCTATTTTTTGACCCGACTACTAAACAATGGAGGCAACCTCGAACTCCAGGGGAAATGCTTTCTGCAGGAACAAAGAGTGGACAATTGAGAAGAACGACTAGAGGCCGATTCGGATTTTAATTGGCTAATCTTTAGGTTGGCACAAATTTTCCAAATATGAAATCCCATATTGTATCAGCAGTTTCTACCGGTTGACCTCTTCCTTGTGGATTCACAATTATAATTTTATCCTTAATTCGGCTATACGGGAATTTTTCACCAGGATACAATTGGACACCTCCTCTTTTCTCTTGATCAATCAGTAATTCACCAAAAGCATTGTGGAAAATCTTGGCACTATGTCTACCTGACCCTGTATTAGCACTTATAGTGCCTTCATCAATTTCATTTATATTAAATTTATTATTAAATTCCTCTTCACTCATTTCTTCTATAGCTTCAGCTTCAGTAATAAATTTGTCCAAGTCCTCCCTGGTAAGATCATCTCTGCTAATATCAGGCAATGCTGCAAATCTTCTGGCAACCGCAGGATTAAGTTGTCCGTTATTTGTCAACACATCTACCTCTTCCAAAAATTGTGCACCTGTAGCATTTCTGATCAGGCTTTCCATTGTTACCAAAAGTTGCAAAACTCTTTTTTCTCTACCAAGAGAATCCATTAAAGCATAGCAAACTTTATTTTGAGTTGAAGGACTATCCCACTTTTTACCAAGATCGGGAATTTCTGCAGTAACAGCTGATAATTTGTCTGACTCATTTGTCAGCTTTAATAACAATGGTTCTACAAGAATTCCCTCATTATCTTTCTTTGAAATAAATAAAGCATCATATAACAGACCAGCAATTTCTGATTGAGCGGCAAATTTATCTAAAGCAAATGTCCCACCCATCCTATAGATTGGAGCCCCTAACATCCGTATCACTCCTAATGAACCAACCGAACCCTGTCCCCATATTTCAGACAAAGCTGCTGCCGGTATATGTAGGTCAGGAATAAGCCGTCTGCCACGCCTGGCAAATCTTTCCGGATCTTCTGCTGCTCTGGCTCTACTATGTTCTATCATTTTTCTAAACCCGCCATAATCCTGCAGACCATAATAGATGCTTATTTCTTTAGCAGGAGTGCCATATTTGGGGAAAAATGATCTATATAGCTCTCTGCCTATTCTCCAGTGGCTTTGGTATGAATCCTCTACCGCTGCCATGGTTAATTTTCTTTCTCTATCTTCAAAGTTTTTATCAAATCTTCTGACCCGTTTTAAAGTTGGATCTAAAATCAGAAGCTGTATAGCCCATGGGTCTGCATCTTCCGGTCGTATTTCCCCGGCTCTAATTTTTCTAGCCTGGGCAAAGGTTTCAGGAGCCAACACCATATGCCTATCCTCTTCCTGATAGCTCCAATAGGTATGAGAGGTCCAATCACCATAAGGATGATGTGTAGCTGTATAAAAATCCACTGCTTTCTCTTCTACAATGACATTACCCCTCGCATCTCTGGCCAGCTCGTCCTCTTTGCTAAGATCTTCTTTTGGCCTTTTTAACTTCATGACAGTTCCATCAGCATTGTATAACTTGGCCTCAAAGCCGTTCTTTTTAAGTTCAGCTATAGCTCTATCACGAGCCTCCCTAACCCTGACGGTCCTTTCTCTGGCAGGAGAATCCGCATATTGCATCTTGGTCATAGTTTCAGCAAACTGGACAAATTTTTCCGCATAATGGATAGGGACAAAATCTTGGTATTCATTACCTGCGGCGTCAGCCCGATTAACTTTGAAAACCCCTCCAGCTCTTTTGGATTTCTCCCCTAGAGCTCCGTATATTTGGAAAGCAATATCAAAAGCTTTACTGGCTTCAGCCCAGGCTTTTTGATAAAATTTTCTATCTGATTCATCTTTTATCACATCTCTGGCTGTTTGTCCGACTTTTAAAACCCGATTGCCGTTTCTAATTTGCTCGCGGATATCCTGAAGTTCCACCTGAATCTTACCTAATCTGATAGACCGTCTTTCATCTGGGGTTAACTCTTTATCCGGTTTAGGATTTTGTAACTGCTCTTGATAAGCTCTTATGTGAACATCACCTGATGAACGACCTTGAGGTACCTTTCCATATCTGTATAATCCATCATACATATTCGTAAATTCCTTATCAGGCATAAATCTGGTTAGATTACTGTCTATATGTCTTTTATCCTTAATTGCTACACCTAGCATCTCTTCTATAAATATGTCGCGGGCTTGGTAGAACAAACCTTGCGGGCTGTTGCCGTTTCTTTGGGCTTGAGAAGAATTGGCTAATTGGCCTCTGGAGCCAAACAAAGAGAATAATATTTCCCACCTTGGATCTTTATCAAGCGCCCACAAATCTGCAGCTACCTGTCCGTCAAGTAGTTTAGACAATTCCAGCCAGCGTGCCGGTCCTTTACCGTCTTTATTGATGTAATCCATAAATTGTTTGTACCGCGCAGCGTCGTAAAGTTCATTTGCTTGATCAGCACCAAAAACTCCCAACCTGGCTTGTATTCCTAATATTAGGGTCTCAATAACCTCTTCGGGAAGTTTTTTGGCACCTTCAGAATTCTGCAAATTCTCTATAAACTGATCTGCTTTCTGAATTAGTTCAGCTGGCGCAGCCTGAATTTTTTCTTGTCTGCTCAACCAAGTATCTGCTGCTATTATAAATTGTTCTTTTGTTTGAGCAGAAAATTCAACGTATGGCCCATATGAAGTGCGCCAGAAAGTTTCTTGAGGAGCATCCTCATCTCCTCCTTGCTCAAGATGAAATTCATTATCAATAGCATAAGGGCGTTGGGTTATTCCATCCATATCCCGGTTATTAATTGCTGCCACAAATCTCCCCATGGCAAACTGCACATATAGATCCCACACTCCTCCTGCTAATCTACCGGTGGGGTCTATCCTGGCTAATCTGGTAATCTCCGGGTCTCTCCATTGCCTATCCCTATAGATATCCATCAAGGAATTTAATGCCGACTGTATCTTCTGGTCTATACCTTCAATACCTGCCCTACGATTACCTGAAATTACATCAACAGAAGTAATATTTTGTCGTATTCCCCCTAAAACATCCCTATTATAAGCAGAAGCTAAAACAGCGTCTAAATCTTTTAGCAAGCCTACTCTTTTAGCTTCTTCAAAATAAACATTAACTTCCCTTATAAACCTGGGCATATCAGAGACAGTCCCGGCCGTATACTCATTAGTCCATTGTTCCAGCGAATTAAAACCAATGAAACGATCTGGGTTAACTGTTTGAATATCCGGCGTGGTTGACGGAGGTGGTTGATCTTCAAGGATTTTTACTCTTAATTCAACTTTTCGTTGCGCAACTGTATGAATTCTTTGTTCTCTATACAGCTGATTTAACCTAGGCCAATTTACTTCATTAATTCTCCCCGCAACCCGCAATGCTTCCCATTTAACAATCTCTTCTGCAATTTGTCTGCCTCTTTCCGGATTCGATTCATATTCTAGGCTGTTATTCGGCAGCTCTGGTCCTCTCGGGCCTTCGGGGCCGTTGCCGCCACCGTCTCCTCCTCTTCCTCCAACCCCTCCGGCTGCTGCTCCGCCGGCATCTGCAGGGGTACCCTGTTCTGCTCTCCCGGGAGGAGGAGTATTCGAGGGGTCAGGATCATCATGGGGACCCCGGTTTCTCGCCTCTTGCAAAAATCTTTCAACTCCGGCTGCCGTATCCGGCGCGTCTGCGGGTGCGAATGTCTCCCCTTTGGAAACCTGAACCGGCGCTTCTGCTTCAACCACTGCTGTTTCTGCCATAAGAATTTCTTTACTCATTTTAGTGTAGACCCTCCTGCCAAAAAAGTCTACATTAAAGCGAGGCGTAAGCGCTTGATTAAAAACTTACAAAATCCTGACGGAGTAGAGGCTAATTTATTGATGCAATGTAAAATCTCAAGAGAAATAACAATTCTTCCTGCAGTTTTTGTTTTACCCAAACTCTTTGCTTTGGATCCAACAGATCACCCAAACCAGATAACAATTGCGTTCCTTTAAGGTCTTTTACTATTGCTTCCGCCCTATGAAGTGCTTTTTGCAAAGAAAGCCCGGTTTTATCTTTGACAATTTGCTCATTGATTGGAAAGTTTTCTTTTAAGAAAAACCATAGGTCGAAAATATCTCTGGCAGCAAATCTCTTTCGTGTCAAAAGCGCCGCTAACTTCCCTGCTGTCATATCTGCCTTTTGCATCACCATCATTGGTATGCCTAAATAGTGTTTTATTTCATATGCGGCAGTAGACTCACGCTTGGAAACTTCTACTTTTAAGTTTCTTTCTCTTTTTTGGTAGTTAAGCAGAAAAAACAATGTGTGGTATTTTTCAAAAGGCTCATCTGATTTGCCGAATTTAGATAAAATATCTTGCAGTTTCTCAAAAACCAGCTTCTTTTTATCCTCATTTAGTAAATCAAAATCCAGGTCAACCGAGAAACGGGGCAACCCATAAAATAACATTGCTGCCGTACCTCCTTTAAATCCAAGAAGAGTTCTAAGATCAGTATCAGAGTAGATTTCTTTTAAAATTTTAATTAGCGTAACTTTGTGTATGTTAATGTTGAGCATTGATTTGATACTCCTCTATCCTTTTTTTAAACGCAATAGTTGGGTAAATATTTTTAAGCGATGCTATCTTATCCCAGTCTAAAGAGGTTAGATTATCAAAGTGATAGTTTTTATACAAAAACACAGCATCTAGAAAAGCTCGCTCTTTTGTGGCAATCTCGTACCCATCCTGTTCCTCTACCCCTGCTCTATTTACCAACACTTCTTCTTTGATCTTCCTATAAATAATCTGCTGCCCATTTAGAATTATTTCTCTTGAGACATATGATACTGTAAAAATACTTTCATATGACTGGAAAACTATCCCCTCTTTTTGTAAAACTGTTTCTAGGCTAATGTATGAAGGAGTGTAAAGCTTATTAGCAGCTTCCAAGGGATTATATTTATTCTTGGCATATACTCCCCGGCGAAGTCTTTTTATCTTCCCTACCTTAGAAAAATAATATAAGCGATCTCGTATGTTTTTATACGGGATATTGGGGAAAAGCAATGAAATTTCATCTACAGTAAAAACTGTTTCTTGCCGGCTGTAAAGTTGTAGTATGAAATCTTTATTCATATTCTCTATCGGAAGACGGAATTTTTCCGACATCCAGTAAATATTATACCATAAATCTAGTGATGTCAATATGCATTTTATTACTAAATTGCAGTTTCATTATTAACAACAAACTGCTTCCGGGGAAATGCAATCGGGATTTTGGCATCTTTCCACATATCCTTCTCTTGGTCTTTTATTAATGGCGCCGCAGGCAGGACAGGGAAAATACAAAGACCCCATGCTGTCTGATTCTCCAAGTCCTACCAGCCCGCCAATCCCCCCAATCATCCCTGAAATCAAACCAGTGAACTTACCCCAAAACCCTTTTAATTTACCTGTGGAAAATCCTGCTGATAAACCACACCCTACCATCATCTCCTCAACCTGTCTTCTGCCATAATAATTAACTTGATCTATAAAACTTACCACCCTCTCCCTTAACCCTCTGACCGGCTCCAAAATTTGTATGCCTGTACTGTTGGCCCTTTCGATCAATCCTTTTCTAACTTCATCAAATTTATTGATAGTTGCATTAAAAGCCAATTTGACCTGCTCCGGATCGAAAAAACCGGCACAGATAGTTTCTGCATAGTGCAAAATAAACAATCTACACTGCCCCAAATAACCTCTGGTTTTTTCTTCCTCCAGTGCTCCTTTTTGTTGGCAAAATTCCTCATTAAACAATTGAGCAGCATCTCGTAAATCATTCGAGCCAATCAAAATGGGGTGCTCTTTAAAAAAAATGTCTATTTCCGCATCCTCTGTCTTTCCGCCGGCAAAATAATTGGCATTAAGACGGCCAGCGATTTGCCTGTATTCGTGGTAACTTGCGCCTGATGCAAATCTGGTCATGGCCACCACTGCCTTGCCTGTGGCAGGATCAACCGCCTTTGTAAAAATATCCACAAAATTATCCGTAAAAGCTGTACCTTGCTTTAAGCCCGGACCTGAAATAACTATTTCTTTTGTCCCAATTGGTGTTTGAGGATTAAATAAAACTCCCATGACTTCTTTCCAACCCTCAAACTCTTTCACTTCACGCTCGCAGTCCACAAATCCCTGCCTTTTACTATTTTCCACCCCTCTTTGCAGCATTCTATCAAAAGATTCTCCGGGAAAATCCGGATGATAAATCCTACCCTCTTCATCCTGATAATACACAATCGTGCTTTGGGTACTGTGAGCTCTTTCATACAAAGTTCTTTCCATATTAACGCGTACCCCTTTTTTTACTGCCTGTTTTTCTTCATCAGTTATTGCCCGCTCATATCTGGCGCGTTCAAATGCACAGTCATGGGCTAATCTTTGCTTTCCTCTCATGCCTAAAATTATATGCAGATTATCTATCCGTTCAAAATCGCTTTGGAAATTTATAGAACCGGATGAAGAAAAGGTAGTTCCAGACTCTACAGGGGGTAAAATTCGCTCAATTGGCTTGGCAATGACTTCTGTATCAGCCAGAGAAAAATCAGGTTCGTGTCTACCGCCCGGATCAGGTGTAATTAAAACATCATATTGTTTGAGAATGGGGTGATTTTGTAGCGTTTCTACTGACATATTGCTCCTGCTCGGGAATGATCCGTTGGCCAGCGGATCAAAGGAACCCAGGCAGCCCGGCTGTTACGGTTACGGCATAGCGATAGAGTTACACTATCTTCCCCTGGAATGACTGGTCTGATCCAATCTGTTCCTGTTAAATTGTATCTCTACTTTAGAGTAAGACTATCTAACTGTCAATATACTGTATATTGTATATTTTTTGACCTATTTTGTACCCCTAGACTATAGTATTTTCACGATGTATAACAAAGCGTATAGAGAGAAGCGTTTAGCGTATAGTTAATATGCAGATACATTCATACAAAGAATTAATAGTTTGGCAGAAATCGATCGCTCTTGTAAAAGAGATCTATAAATTAACGGTTTTATTCCCTAAAAACGAACAGTTTGTGATAATTTCTCAAATCCATAGAGCAGCTATCTCTATTCCTTCTAATATAGCTGAAGGATACGCCAGAAGATCACATAAAGAGTACTTACAATTTTATTCAATAGCATATGGATCTGCTTTAGAATTAGATACTCAACTTATTATTTCTAAAGAGCTCAAGTTGGCACCAGCCGGGAGCTTTAGAAAATCGGAGGAATTACTAGTAGAAGTCATCAAGATGTTATACGTCATGGTATACAGAGAGAAAGGAGGAGTTATAAAGCGTTTAGTTAATAGCGTTTAGCGTATAGTTGTGCTGCGATTCAACTATACCCTATTCTCTATACGCTATTCACTACCCTATCAAATGGAACCGCATCCTATTCCGCAAAATGTCACCTCTTTCCAGTTTCATCTGGTCGGGGACATGACTTTAAAACAGTTTTTATATCTGGCCGGAGGGGCCGGGTTTGCCTATCTTTTGTTTGTAACCGTGGCCAAGGATTATCCTTTGGTGACCTGGCCTTTAATTATTATCTCCAGTTTGCTGGGTCTGGCTTTTGCCTTTTTGCCTTTTGCCTCCCGCCCCCTGGATTACTGGGTGGCCACTTTTTTAAAAACAATTTATTCTCCCACCAGAAGAGCCTGGAGAAAAACCGGGAAAGATTACCGGGAGGACCCGCTTTTTAAAAGCCGCTATGTCATGTATATTTCCAGTCTGGGGCCCCAGCCTGTCAAAGAAACTGCTCCAATAGCCGCCCCCGCTCCGCCGGCTCCGGCTGCCGCTCCTCTTCCCACCACCGAGGATCTTGGCAAAACAGTTGATCTGGCCAGGCAGGCCCAGGGGTTGCAGGTCAAAATTATTCAGGCGGAGAGGGCTTTGCATCAAATCCGCAACGAAGCTACCAAACCGTCTCCTGTCCCCATTGATTACAGCCAGCAGGTTAGCGAGATCATGTCGGAGCTGCAAAAACTGGTGTCACAAGCTTCGCAAATAAGAAGCCGGCTTGATGAAGTTAAACCTGCTGCTGCCGCGCCTCCTGCCCCGCCGGTGGAAAAAGTCAAGGTAGTTATTCCGGTCAAACCCAAACAGACCCAAGTTGCCCTGACCACCTTTCCCAATGTCTTAAACGGCATTGTCAAAGATCCGGCCGGAAATTATCTGGAGGCAGTGGTAACAGTGATCTACGACAAAGAAGGCCTGCCTGTTAGAGCGCTAAAAACCAACAAGCTGGGCCAGTTTAGCGGTTCCACCCCTTTACCCAACGGCACTTACACTCTGGAATTGGAAAAAGAAGGGTATAATTTTGACATATTGCAGATTGAACTGGAGGGAGGGGTGCTCCCACCTTTAATAGTTATGGCAAAAGGATAAAATGAGTACAACGCAGGAACATTTATTAATTGGCGACATTAAGGACGATATCCTGCTTTTAAAAGACGGCGGGGGGGCTTTGGTGATGCAGGTTTCCGCAGTTAACTTCGGCCTGCTGTCGGAAAGAGAACAGATCGGAATTATTGTCAGCTTTGCCCAGATGTTAAATTCTCTCTCCTTTGCCATTCAGATCGTGATCCAGTCGGAAAGACTAAACATCGGCTCTTATCTGAACCTGCTGGATCAGGCCCAAAAAGCCCAGATCAATCCGCTGCTTAAAAGTATGATGACATCGTATCGCCAATTTATCCAAACCACCATCAAGGAAAACGAGGTGCTGGACAAGAAATTCTATGTAGTTATTCCCCTTTCCAAACTGGAACTGGGCATTATCCCCACCAGGGAAGCTTTATATCAGAAAGTCAAAACCGTGCTTTGGCCAAGACGGGACCAGGTGATCAGGCAGCTAAACCGGGTGGGTTTGAAGGCCACCCAGCTTGAAAGCAGGCAACTGCTGGAACTTTTTTACAACTCCTATAATGGCAGCGGGCAGGAGTTTACTCCGCTGCCGCAGCCGGTCAGACTCAACGCTCCCAAACCGGTTACTGCTCCGCCTCCTGCTGCGCCTCCTTTGCCGGCACCCCAGCCCCAGCCTGCACCCTTAGCCAGTCAAGTATCCAAAACTCATCCCTTTATGGTAGAGGAGCTGGAGGAATAGTATATGAAAAATTCGAAGCACGAAATCCGAAATTCGAGACTATACCAAATTTAACAAATTCAAATTTTTAAAACATTTAATATTTGAATTTAGAATTTGTTTCGTATTTCGATATTAGAATTTCGAATTTAATTATGAATATCTTTAATAAATTTAAAAAATCAAAAGTTCAGGAAGAAAGAACTACTCCTCAACTGACCCTGGAAGATGTTCTGGCTCCGGCTGAAATTGAAGTTGACTTTAATAATTTAAGGATCAACAACCGCTTTTTTAGAACATATTTTGTGTCAAATTACCCGCGGTTTGTGGAATCCAACTGGCTGGAACCGCTCGTTTCTTTTGATCATTCTCTTTTTATTTCCATGTTCATTTATCCTTCGGCTTCATCAGGAGTGCTCGGTGAGTTAAAAAGAAAGATTGCCGAAATGGAAGCCACTCTTCAAACCGATTTTGAACGGGGTAAAGCCATTGATCCGGCCGTGGAAGTAGCTTTGGAAGATGCCCGCTCCCTGCAGGATCAGCTGGTCAGGGGCGTGGAGAGGTTTTTTGATTTTGCTCTCTATGTGACAATCCCTGCTTACTCCCTGGAGGAACTTCACAATACTTCCAAGCTGATAGAGAGCACCCTGGCTTCGCTTTCCATGACTGCCCGGCCCACCACCTTGCAAATGGAAGACGGCTTTAAATCAACCCTGCCCCAAGGGGCGGACCTTTTAAATTTTACCCACAATATGGATACTACCTCGCTTGCCACCACTTTTCCCTTTGCCTCATCGGAACTGACTGCCAACGAGGGAGTGATGTACGGCATTAACGAGCACAATGACTCCTTAATTCTTTTTGACAGGTTTACTCTGGAAAATGCCAACTCGGTGGTTTTTGCCAAGGCCGGCGCTGGTAAGTCGTATTTTGTCAAACTGGAAGCTTTACGCTCTTTAATGTTTGGCACGGAAATCATTGTGATAGACCCGGAACAGGAATATTTGCCTTTGTGCGAGGCAGTGGGAGGAGAATTTATTAATTTTTCCTCCTCTTCTCCGGTTAAGATCAACCCCTTTGACCTGTCCCAGGAAGCAACAGGCGAAAACCAGCTGGGCAGGAAAATTTTATCTTTGACAGCTTTTTTAAAGCTGGTGCTGGGGCAACTTTCCGCCGGGGAAGCTGCCATTCTGGACCGGGCCCTGAAACAAACTTATGCCTTAAAAGGCATTACCGATGACCCCAAAACCCAACCCGGCGCAGCAGGACCTCCTTTAATGGAAGATTTGTATAAGGTGCTGGTGGGCATGGAAGAACCGGCGGCCATGGAACTCTCGGTCCGTCTGGAGAGGTTTATCAAAGGTTCTTTAGCCGGCATTTTTTCCGCCCAATCCAATATTGACATTGCCAACTCCTTCACGGTTTTTTCGGTGCGGGATCTGGCCGATCAACTGCGGCCGCTGGCTATGCATATGATCCTGGATTATGTCTGGACCAAAGTCAGAAGCAAGCTTAAAAAAAGAATTATGATTGTGGATGAAGCCTGGTATTTAATGAGAAACGAAGACTCGGCCAATTTTCTGGTGGATATGGCGAAGAGAGCCAGAAAATATTATCTGGGTTTAACCACCATTACCCAGGATGTGGAAGATTTTCTGACAGGAGACAGGGGGAAGGAGATAATTTCCAATTCGTCAATTCAGGTGCTTTTAAAACAGGCTCCGGTGTCCATTGAGCTGCTGGCTCAAATCTTTAACCTGTCCGAAGGGGAACAAAGACTGCTTTTATCCGAAGGCATTGGCCAGGGGCTGTTTTTTGCCGGAACAACCCATGTGGCCATGCGGGTGGTAGCCTCACCCCAGGAACACCAGCTGATTACCTCCAATCCGCAAGAAATACTGGCAAGAGGGAAGATTTAGTGGTAATTTAATCTTATGGATTATTTAAAACCTGTTGATTTTATACAGCTTAAGGCCTTTTTTAAAGCGCTGCAGGAGAACCGCTTTAATCTAAAACTGATTCCTTCTTTTGTAGTGATGAACGGCGAGCGAATACCTGTTGATAAAACCCATTGTCTGGAGCTGCTGCGTCAGTTCCCTGATCTTTTGGGGAAAGACGATGAATTCATTGCCAAATATCTGTCAGATCCCAATAAAATCAAACGCCTGCTGGGAAACTTAACCCTTGAACAACAAACCGAATTAACAAAAGTGATAGAGGAAAAACCGGTGATAACAGAGGCGGTTGGCGAACAACCAGCAGGCACAGAGGGAGCGCCGCCGGCCGGCCCGGCAGAACAACCTGCCCAAACAGGTGGGTTTCCCGGAATAGGTTTGCCAACAGGCCCTGCCATTTCTTCCCGCCGCCCTCCCCGCGTTATTCATGTTGTAGAACGCGCCAAATCAGATCTGGTCACTGCTACCAGCACAGGAGCAATCAGAGAAGCCGGGGATGCGTCAAAATTAGTCAGGGCAACCGGCAGCGGAAAAATTATAGAAAAACCGCCGTCAAAAATATATGTGGCCGAAAAAGGCGGGGTCAGAGAACATGCCATACCGCGAGCTTCCCGGTTTAATTTCCCTGCCGGTATCAAATCATTCGGCAAAAATCTGGCTTCCAGAACCGGTGTTTTTCTTAAAAGAAACTTAACCCCCATGAGAATCGGGACTGTGGTTTCGGGAGGAATCGGCGGCATTGCCGGAGCGGGTTTTGGACCTTTGGGAGCAATCGGTGGCGGAGGGCTGGGGGCACTTTTGCCCTCCTGGATCAGATCCGGCGGAGCCACCAAATTTTTGGGGAAAGTAGGCAACGGAGCTATTAATGCCGGAGCCAGGTTATCTAATGTTTCTGCTGCATCTTCCCGTCTGTCTATGGTGGCAGGCGGAAAAGCAAAATTGATTGCCATCTTCGCCATTTTGGGATTTCTCCTCCTGATGGCCGGTGTGGCCATGCTTTCATCGGGCACCGACCAAACCACCCCGCCGCCGGGTGGCGGAGAGGCAACAAAACCAGCCACCGATATCAGCAATTGTAAATTTACCAGATCCGGTAGCCCGAAGCTTATCGAAAGCTCAAATTTGGCAGGCTGGATCTCCGGGGCGGCGGTCACCAGCGGTGTGCCGGCTCCGGTTCTGGCCAGTATTGCCATGCACGAAAGCGAGAATTTTGTGGCCAATGCCGATGATAACCATGATGCCATAAAATTTAATAATTATTGCCAGGAGGGTTCACCCTTTTGCGAAAAATCAGGTCAATTCTTTCACGATGGAGCATGTAGTGATCAAGAAATAGCCGAAGGCGCTAGATCTGCCAAGGCAATCGGTTTGATGCAAATTGTTGATATTTTTAATCCGGGGCGAAACTTGTGCAGTATCACGGAGAGCCTGACGATTGCCGCGGAAAAATTAAAATCTAACGGTTTAACTACCCAGCCTACCCAGGATCAAGTTACCACGGCAATTAATAGATATTATAACAGTTGCACATATGGCAGTTACAGTTATTGTAATGAAGTCTGGCAGGATCTGCAAAACTGCCAAGCTCCGGCCGCGCCGGGAGCAGGTACCGGCGTGATCAGCTGTCCTGTCACAGGCACAGCAGAGATCACTAACGGTTCAAAAGATACGGGAGGACATTGCAGCCCCTCATATGTTCAACAATACGGTAGTGCCGGGTGCGACCCGGCAGCCGCCGGCTATACCGGCAGGGATAAAGCTGTTGATATCAAGAGTACATTTTCTTCAGTTTATCTCCCCACTGTTAACGGGCAAGAGGTCACCTGGACTGTAGCCGAAGCCTCTAAAACCATCATCGATGCCGAAGGCGGGGGCCTAGATTTTGTGGCTACAACTATTACTGAAGGTAAACATTACCGTATACGGTTTGTTCATCTTGAAGGCATCCCGACAGATTTAACACTGGGCTCACAGGCTCCATCGAATAAATTTATCGGCAATTATTACCAGAATAATCCTTACGGGGCCCATGTTCATGTTACTATCCAGGAAAATGGGGAATTCAAACCGGCAGATACTTATTTTAATCTGTGTAAATGAAAAAATCTATAACTATTATAATTTTTATAACTATTATAATTTTTAGTTTTTCTCTATGGAAAAACAAACCGCCGCAAGCTCCATCACAACCGGCACCTGTCAATGACAAACCTAAAATTATCTCCACCAAGCCTGATCCGCTGGAAGAAACTATCATTGCTGCTGACCAGATCATTGAAATCAGCTTTAATCATCCTTTGGAAAATGTCCCCGAACTGAAATTAAAAATCGAGCCAAAACTGGACTATAAAGTGGAACTGTCCGGTGATAAAAAAACCGCCAGAATCATACCTGTCAGCCCTTACGAACTGGGCACCACCTATACTCTGTTTATCATGGCAGACAGTAAGTTTGAAGGCGGGGCAAGGCTTACCGGAGAAGAAGTATTTCATTTCCGCACCATCAAATATCGGGGATTTTAGGACAGGCGAACCGGCATCACAATATATTCCAAGCCTTCTTCCCCCATTGGTTTGATTAAAGCCGGCTGCAGCACCCCTGAAAATTCAATCATCAGCTGGCTGGCGGGTGAGGCGGAAACAGCATCCTGTAAAAATCTGGTGTTAAAAGCAACCTGCAAACTGTCCCCTTCAATTTGAGCCTCTACCTCATTTTCCTGGCTGCCTATTTCCTTAACCGACGAAGCCAGAGTCAGTTTATTTTCCCCGGAGCTTAAAACCACAATATTGGCCTCGTTTCTGCCAAACACCGCTGCCAGCTTTAAAGCTCTGACCAGCTCTTCTTTATCCACCAGGGCCCGGGTCACAATTTGACCGGGGATTATTTTTTCCCAGGCGGGAAAAGACCCTTCAATCAATCTTGAGGAAACCACTGTTTTGCCAACGGAAAAAACAATCTGGTTTTGATTTTGCGAAGGGGAAATGCTAACGGTTTCTGCCTCGTCCTCGCCAATAACCCGCAGCAGCTCCTCAAACGTTCTTCTCGGGATCAGGCTTTTAAACCCTTCGGCTCTGGTTCGACTTCGCTCACCATCGCTCAGGGCAAGCTTTACTTGTCTGTGGGCCAGGCGGAAACCGTCTGTGGCCACAAAATCGATTTTTTCCTCTTTAATCTCTGTTAAAACTCCGGTTAAAACCGGCCGTCCCTCATCCACTGCCGCGGCAAAAAGAATTTGCCCGCAGCCCAGCAATACTTCTTTGGGAAGATTGATGCCTTTACCGTCCCCCAAAGGTATGGCCGGAAACTCGGCCGCGGCAATGCCGTTTAAGGTGGCTTTAAACCTGCCGCTTGCTACAGTTAAAATTTCATTGTTTGATTCCAGTTCCACTTCAACCGGCCCCAAACCGGCCACCACCTCCAGCAGTAACTTGGCCGGAATTGTCAGCTCGCCGGGTGAGGTCTTTTTAACAGCAATAAACTTCATTACGCCGATTTCCAGATTGGTGGCGGCAATTTTCAAATTCTCCCCCTCCAGCGATAAAAGTATATTTTCCAAAACCGGCAAACTGGTTCTTGCCCCGGCGCTGCGGGCGGCAGCCTGCAAAGCAGGCAGCAAATCCTGTTGTAAAATAGAAAACTTCATTCTTCCTTTCTGGCAGAAACAAATTTATGTATCTCTTCTTCGGTAATCTTGATTAACCTAAAATGAACCCTTCCTGTTGTAATTAGGTTTTTAATGTGTTTTTCCTCTTCTGTCAAGAGGGCAGCTGCGCCGGACTTAACTTCAATAAAATCAATCTGCTGATTATTTTTAATGCCGATAAAATCAATCGGCCAGCCCAAAGGAATAATCCGGTCGTAATCATAGCGCAGTTCGGCATAAGTTAACAACTCGGCCATTTTACCCTGCCGGGGATTAATTGATCCCTGAATTGCCTGCAGTATTTTAGCCGGAAGATCATCGGGTATTTCAATACTTTTACTGTGAAGTCTCCCCAAAAGATACGCGATTATTAAAAATAGGGTAATAATGCCAAACAGCCACCAGTTAATGTTATCCACAAGTGGATTAGATTATACTATATTATTTTAATAATAGTAGTCATATTAATATGTGGTGTGGATAAGTGGAAAAGCAAGTTTTTGAATTTATTTTTGGGAGAATTTCGTGTGAGCAACCCGGGAGCCTTTAGTGGAAAGTTTTGTGGATAACTAAGAGATAAGTGTGGATAAGTTGTTTTTTATTTCAATATAATTTTTTTGTATTTCCCTGTTGCTTAAGATTAATTTTTTGATTTTATCTCTGCCGTGCATGACAGTGGTATGGTCTCTGCCGCCTAAAATTTCTCCAATTTTTTCTACAGTTAAGTTTAATTCTTCCGACAGAAAGTGCATGATTAAATGTCTTGGCAAAACCAGCCCTTTTTGTCTTTTAGGGCCGATTAAATCTGCCTGTTTAACGCTGAAATAATCACAAAAAAGGCTAATAACCTGTTTGGGTGAAAGATTTTTTAAGCTCTCTTGCTTTTTACCAAGCAATTTTCTGATATTTTCCACTGTCGGCTCCTCTCCCTTGGTTTTTAAGGACTGGATTATTTGGATAAACCTTCCTTCCAGGTCTCTGGCATTTGTTTCTACAGATGCGGCAATTAAATTCAGACAGGCTTCCTCCAGAAAGTAATTGTGCTCTTTGCACTTGTTTTTTAAGATGGCCACCCGGGTATCAAAATCCGGGGTCTGGATATCCACCATTAATCCTCCGGCAAAGCGGGACGCAAGACGACCTTCCATCTTGGCGATCTCGTAAGGCGGTCTGTCCGAAGTGATGACGATCTGGGAGTTTTTGGAAGAGAGCTCGTTAAAAGTATGGAAGAATTCTTCCTGGGTGCCTTCCCGCCCGGAAAAAAACTGGATGTCGTCAACCAGCAACACGTTAGTCCCCCGGTAGCGGTTGCGGAAAAGGCCAAACTGTTTGGTCTGCAAGGCTTCCACATAATCATTGGTGAACTTTTCCGAAGAGCAGTAGTTGACCTTGAAGTCGGCATGTTTTTTGGCAATGGCATTGCCAATTGCCAGCATCAGATGGGTTTTGCCCACGCCTGTACCGCCGTAAATAAACAAAGGATTATACGAGGCGCCCGGACTGGCTGCCACTGCCTGGGCGGCGGCATACGCCACATTGTTGGTGGGCCCTACCACAAAATTTTCCAAAGTATACTTTTGATTTAAGATACTGGCTTGGGTTTGCGGCTTAAAAAAACCATTCTCCTCCGGGATTTGATCTTTAATCTGCTTAACAATAAATTCTATTTGCACTTTTTTCCCCAGCAATTTCTCAAAAGTAGCCTCAATTAGAGTCTGGTATTTTTGCTCCATACTTTCCTTGATAAACGCGGAAGAGGTGTTTAGGGTGACAGTATTTTCATTGACGGATTTGAGGATGGTTTTAATAAAGTATGCCTTAAGGTTGTCCGGCCCAACCATTGGTTTGATAGTTTCTAAAAATTTATGCCAAAGTCTTAAATTATCCATTGTGGAAAACTTATCCACAATCTAATCCACAAAGAATTCCTTGGCAATATGGAGAAACTATAAATAAGTAGATCAGTCTTTACATAATACAGCCAAGGGTGTAGAATTAAATAACAATGGGCATGACTAAAGTTGCTTTAAAAATAAAAAATCCCCAGAAACCAGCCAGTGAATTTAGCGGTAGGTTTTTAGTTGACAGCGGCGCAACCTACACAGTGGTGCCAGAGGACATACTTAAGAAATTAGGGATAAAACCAAATTGGGAGGAAGAATTTTCTTTGGCTGACGGGCGGATAATTAAAAGATGGGTAGGAAACGCATTGTACGAATTCGAAGGAAGAGAATCGGCAGCGCCGGTATTATTTGGGGAAAAAGACGACAGTTTACTTTTGGGGGCTTTTACTCTGGAAGTGTTGGGATTAACAAAGATTGATTTGAGGATGTAATTATATGCCGAAGCGAACTTACCAGCCGAAAAAATTAAAAAGGATAAAAAAGCACGGGTTTTTAAAAAGATCCAGAACTCACGACGGACAAAGGGTTTTGCAGGCAAGAAGAGCGCGCGGCAGAAAGAGACTGACGATTTAATGCTTTCCCGGGAAAAAAGATTAAATTTAAAAAAGGATTTTAAACGGGTAGCTGCGGGGTCGAAACTGGAAACAAAATACTTAAAACTTTTTATTAAGCTTGGTGAAAATTTTCAGCCCAAAATAGGCATAGCAGTTTCTTCAAAGGTTTTTAAGAAGTCCACAGAGAGAAATAGGGCAAAAAGATTAGCTGCTGAAGCTTTCCATAATATATACTACCAACTACCAGCTACTGTTAATATAGTGGCTCTTCCCAAACAGGCCATTCTTGGTGTAAAATCCAATGATGTGCTTTTCGATTTGGAACAAGCTCTAAAGCATGAAAAAATTATTAATTAGTCTAATAAATTTTTACCAGTTGTTTTCATCAAATTTTGCCTTTTGCAAGTATAAAGTGAGTTGTTCCGAATATACCAAAAGGATGATTGAGCACGAGGGAGCAATCAGGGGGTTAACTTTGGGCCTTAAAAGAATTTGGAGTTGCAGATGAATATAGGGGATATTTTTATTGCCGTCTTTATACAGCCGATTATTAATCTTTTACTTCTCACCTTCCAGTTTTTGCAATCATTGCATATTCCGGGAGCCTTGGGCTTTGCCCTGATTATTTTAACCGTGGCCATCAGACTGCTGGTCTGGCCGCTGATGACATCCCAGATTAAAATGACCAAAAAGATGGGCGATTTAAAACCCCACCTGGATGAGCTGAAAAGAAAACACAAGGACGACAAAAAAGCGCTGGCCGGCGCCCAAATGGCTCTTTATAAAGAGCACGGGGTTAATCCGGCCGGGGGTTGTCTGCCGGCACTTCTGCAGATTCCCGTATTTATCGGGCTGTATCAGGCCATTATTAATATTTTACCCGGCCAGCCGGGCCAGGCCAATTTGGACTGGGTTAATTCGCTGTTGTATTTCCCCTCCATGCATTTAACCGGTTTGCCCGATCCTAATTTCTTCGGTTTGAATTTAGGGGTTAAGCCCTCGGAATTTGGTAAATACGGGCCGGCCCTGCTTTTAATCCCCGTTGCTACTGCCGCGCTGACTTTTATCCAGTCTAAAATGACCTTGCCCAAGTTAATCAAGCACCACGCCGGAGAAAGCCCCAAAGAAATAAAAGAAAAAGAAGGCATGGCAGAAAGCATGGGTCAGGTGCAGTCGCAAATGGTTTATCTGATGCCCATCATGATTGGCTATTTTGCCTTTCAGTTTCCGGTTGGTCTGGCAATTTACTGGAATACCTATACAGTACTGGGAATTATCCAGCAATATAAACTGGCAGGCTGGGGAGGTTTGGAGGGGTTATGGAAGAAAAGTTAAGCGAAGTTTTAGATAACATTTTGGGGCTGTTACTCCTGGAGGGTTCTTATGAAATTGAGGAGGATGAAAACGGCCTCCATGTTTTAATTGAAACCAAAGATGCCGGCCGTTTAATCGGCTCGGGAGGCCAGTCTTTGGACGGGTTGCAACTTATTGTCAATCAAATGGTTTCCAGAAAGATGGCAGAAGGCGACTATAAAAGAGTCATTCTGGATGTGGGAGGATGGAGAAAGCAGAAAGAAGAAGAGTTAAGCGCTAGCGCCAAAGCCTGGGTAAAACAGGTTTTGGACAGCGGGAAAGAGCTGGAACTGGAACCAATGAGCCCCTGGCAGAGAAGAATAGTTCATATGGTGGTTCAGGAAACTAAAGGGGTGGAAAGCGAGAGTGTTGGAGAAGGCAGAGACCGGCACATAATAATTAAACTCAAAACTCAAAAGCCTGTCCCGAGCGAAGCCACGCCAGAGGCGGGCGAAGTCGAGGGATCAAATGTCAAAACTGGCAAGGATTGAGAGAGTTTTTCTCTTTTTAACCCTGCTCTTTTTACCCACGCAATTAGGTCGTCATTTTTGGCCTGATTTTTCCCATATTTATTCTTTAAAAATAGATTATCTTGCCCCCACCTTGTATTTTTGGGATTTACTGGTTGTTTTATTGATTTTGGTCTGGCTTTGGCAAAAACCTAAAATTAATAAACCGGCTTTTAATTTATTGTTGTTTTTTTTACTGACCCAAGTTTTGTCGCTGATTGGAGCCAATAATATTGGTGCCGGTTTAGTCAGGTTGGAACAATATATCACAGCTGGTTTATTCGGTGTTTATATAGCATCTGCAAAACCCAAAAATATTTTTTTGCCTCTTTCTTTGGGAATTATGGGAGAGTCTGTCCTTGCCATAGCCCAATTTATCAAAGGGGGGACAATAGGACTTTGGATTTTGGGGGAGAGAACTTTTACCATGACTACTCCCGGCATTGCCAAGTTTAATTTTTACGGCCTGGAATTTTTGCGGCCATATGGAACTTTCCCCCATCCCAATGTTTTGGCAGGATACTTATTAGTTTTATCTTTGATTCTAAGGCAAAGACTGGTTTTTATAGTTTCCGGTTTGACAATTTTTCTGACCATGTCCAGAGTAGCTATTTTGGCAGGAGCGTTTTTATTACTGCGAAAAAAATTAGTTATTTTTTTAATAATAGCGGGTTTGCTTTCTCCTATTTTATTTACCAGATTTTCCTCCCTTTTTAGTTATGATGAGTTAACTTTACTCCGGCGGGAGGAGCTATCAGTAAGCAGCTGGCAGCTGTTTTTAAAAAATCCTGTTTTGGGAGTGGGTTTGAATAACTTTATTTCTGCTCAAGAAGATTTAGTGGCCGGTCCCAGCCGTTTTTTGCAACCTGTTCATAATATATTTCTTTTGGCTCTTTCGGAAACCGGTCTAATTGGACTAATTGGTCTAATTGGACTAATTAGTCCAATTGGTTTTGCCAGGCGCTATGCACTACTCACTATTTTATTCCTGGGTTTATTTGATCACTATTTCTTAACTCTACCCCAGGGTTACAGATTACTCTTTTTAGTCTGGGGTTTAAGTTTTACTACTCGTAAGTTAGAATAATCTGGTGCAAAAAATTATTAAAATTACCCAGCAGACCGGATGGCAGCTGGTTTTTAAAGCGGTTACCACTTCCAGCGGGTTTATTATTTTGGGAATAGTTTCCCGCGTTTATGGTGAAGGCGGAGTGGGAAATTTTACTCTGGCCCTTACTTACCTGGCCTTTTTTTATGTTTTAGCGGATTTTGGTTTTAACGGATATATTTTAAGAAGGTTACAGGTTACAGGTTACAGGTTACGGAATGAATGGGGAAAACTGCTGGGGGTGAGGATTTTATGGGGAATATTTTTAACAATTCTGGCAGCTGCCTTGCCGCTAATTTTTACACCCGGGCTGGTTGATTTTAAACTGGCTGTTTTGGTTGGCGCATTATCTATTTTTTTAAACAGCCTGTTTTTCACCGCTCAAGCGTTAATTCAAGTTAATCTGAAATACGAATATTCTAGCTGGCCTGTTTTTCTGTCTGCTCCGGCAGGGGTGTTATTGATTTTTTATTTGTCAAGCGTTCGCGCGCCTGTGTATTTATTGACTGTTGGTTATGTTTTATCGTGGCTTATTTATACCGGCCTGCTGTTACTCCTGGTCAGAAGAATTATTAAACAACTCTCCCCCATTTTTAGCAAAAAATATCTGGTTGCTTTATTTCAAGGCAGTCTTCCTCTGGCAGCAACCCTATTTTTAAATATCATCTATTTTAGGGCCGATGCTTTTATTCTCTCTTTTTTTAAAGGCTTGGCTGAAGTTGGAATTTACAATGTGGCTTATTCGGTTTTTCAGGCCGTTTTGGTGCTGCCTGCTTTTTTGATGAACTCTTATTACCCGATGATGCTTAAAGCGCGCAAAACTTCCAAACTGGCCCCTCTGGGCCTGTTATTTTTGTCTCTATTCATATTACTTATCACTTATTACTTATCCCCTGTAATTATTAAATTAATTACCGGATCGGGTTTTGCCGGATCTGTGGAGTCGCTCCGCATTTTGTCTTTTGGCTTCCCTGCCTACTTTTTGTCCGCGCTGCTGATGTGGGTGATGGTAGCTAAAAAAATGTACAAAAAATTGTTAATCGTTTATGCTTTAGGGCTAACAGTAAACATTGCGGCTAACCTGGTATTTATTCCTCAATATGGCTATATCGCTGCTTCCTGGATTACGGTAATTTCCGAATACTTGATTTTAATAATGCAGGTGGGCATACTCTTAAAGAGATGAAACTAATAATTTATACAGATGGGGCTTCCCGCGGCAATCCCGGTCCTGCAAGCTACGGTTTTACTGTTTCCGATGAAAAGGGAAACCTGATTTATGAAGAAGGCAGATACATCGGAGTGGCTACTAATAATGTGGCCGAATATACAGCAGTTTTGGAAGTATTTAAGTATCTAAAAAAAAAGTTTCCCCAAAGGCTTGAGATTGAGTTTTTTGCAGACTCAAGACTCGTAGTAGAACAGCTTTCCGGAAGGTTTAAAATCAAAAATCCAAATCTCAAAATTCTTTTTGAGCAAATTAAAATACTGGAAATGGAAACAGGAGAGGTTTTTTACAGGCACATTCCCCGCTCCCGAAATTTCAAGGCCGATAAGCTGGCCAATGAGGCCCTGGACAGGATCTATTAAGATACGCTTTCTCTCTCTTGCATTACCGGATTTTAGTGCTACGATTTACGCGTGGACGAAACTCCAAATACTATCAACCAAAAAACAGGCATTCTGCTTTCGCGAAACTCTCCGATAGCTTTAGTTGTGGGGGCGGCTGGATTTTTGGGATCCAGTATTGTGGACCGCCTGCTGGATAAAGGCCTGCAGGTGGTGGGGATAGATGATTTAGCGGTTAATAAAAAAGAAAATCTGGAGGAGGCTGCCAAAAGTAAAAATTTTCATCTGATTATTTCGGGCCCCGGCGATCCGGATCTTGATCTGCCAAGACTTGATTACATTTATGTTATTCCTCAAAAAAATTGGGAAATAGGGGCAGTTTTTGAACTTTTTAAGAAACATTCCGGTCGCTTTCTTCTTATTTCCTCCATTGAGCTTTATGACAACAAAGAAGATCTGGCGTGGTTAAAGCGGTTGGAAGGAAAACTGGCGGATTTTGCGCATGAACATCATTTAAATGCCAGAATTTTAAGATTGGGACCTGTATTCGGGCCCAGAATGGATTTTACAACAGATCCCATGTCCCGGCTGATTTATGCGGCTTTAAAAAATAATTTGCAAAAAGAAACTTTGGTATCTGATTTTTCCGATAGAAGTTTGTTTATTGATGATGCGGTGGATCTGGCAATAAAGAGTATGCTGTCCGGGTCAACCGCCTTAAAAATCTTTGACGGAGTACTGCCCGCTCCGATCAAAGTGACTGACGTAAAACAGGTATTGCTGGATCCTGTCTGGTATGACCAGAAAGGTTTTTCTCCCCAGGAACTGCCGCCATGGCCAACGCCTAATCTGGAGAAAACCATTAGGTTTTTAAACTGGCGGCCAAATACAAAACTGGTGGAGGCTTTAAGGCAAACTTTAAGTTATTTTAAGGATCACGAGATTACAGAACAGACGCAAGTTGAATGGGGGAGGGATAAAAAGGAAGAAATAGCCGCTTTCAAAAAGGCGACTGCAGTTCCAACGCCGCAGCCAAAAGTTAGACCAACTCTTAAATTACCAAAGATCCACTTTCCCAAAAATAAAATATTTTTTTATCTTTCATTGGTTTTAATTTTTTACGCTCTGGTGTGGCCGGCTGCGCGGGTGGGAGCGGGAGTGTTAACTTTCAGGCTGCAGCTTACCCGGGCAGCGGAAAATTTATCCAAAGGAGATTTTGAGGCCAGTTTGCAAAATGCCAACCAGGCCAAACAGGCGGTTTTAGAGGCAAAAGCTATTTTTAACCAGTTTGAACCTTTGAAACAGACAGGTTTTTTAAAGGATCAGTTTAGGGCAGGGGATGATCTGTCCAACCTGGCCCAGGTATCGGCTGATGCGGCTTACTCCAGCATTGAAGGGGTTAAATTTCTTTATCAGGCTTTAAGGGCTGTGACCGGTGAAATAAACTCATCGCCCAAGGAGTATTTTAACTTATCTCAAGTGGAGCTGACCAAAGCTTATGAAAGCTTATCTTATGCGCAGGCTAAGCTGGAAGAGGAGGAATTTTGGCAGAGAGTACCGGCGGTTCTCCTGCCAAGATTAAACAGTTTAAAAGAGCGGCTTGGGCAATACAGCGATCTGGTTAAGCAGGCCCGGGCTGCCGCAGCCATTTTACCGGAAATTGTGGCTTTGGAGGGAAGCAAAAACTATCTGATTTTACTGCAAAATAACATGGAGCTTCGGCCCACCGGCGGCTTTATCGGTTCATATGCCGCGGTTAATTTTCAGGGAGGGAAATTGCAAAGCCTTAAAGTCAATGACGTTTATGCCATAGACGGGCAGCTGTCAATTCATGTTGAGCCTCCCAAAGAAATCAAAGAAGATTTGGGTCAGAACAACTGGTATTTACGGGATTCCAACTGGGAGCCGGATTTTCCTACCAGTGCCAGGCAGGCGGAATGGTTTTACACCAAGGAAACAGGGGAGAAGGTGTGGGGGGTGGTGGCTTTGGATGTATCCGGCATGGAAAAGCTGCTGGAGGTGCTGGGCCCGCTGGATTTGGCCGACTATGGCGAGACTATCACTCATGAAAATTTGTTTGAAAGGGCAGTCACTCATGCCGAAGCTGACTTTTTCCCCGGGTCCCAGGCCAAAAAAAGCTTTTTAACAGCCCTGGTTAACCAAACTTTAAATAAGATTTTTTTCTCGTCAGGCCAAAATTGGCCGGGGATTGTTTCAAGCATGGGTAAGTCTCTTGAAGAAAAACACATGCTGATCTATCTTGATGATCCCAAGCTTTTTTCTTATGTTGTGTCGCAAAACTGGGCAGGGGCGCTGCCCCGTCCCGCCTCCGCTAAAGCTTCAGCGGGCGAAGCCGCGTTCCAGGATTTTTTAAGTTTGAACGAGGCCAATCTGGGAGCCAATAAAGTCAATTATTATCTTTCCAGAAATTATCAGCTGGAAACGGTGATTGGCCGGGACGGGGAAGTAAGACACAGGTTAAAGATTAATTATTTAAACTTAAGTCCCGGCGAGGCCTGGCCGGCCGGAAAATATAAAAACAGGATGAGAATTTATTTGCCGTTTGGCAGCAAGCTGCTGCGGGTCTTGTGGGGGGAGTCCGATATCACAGCTTCTGTTTCCAATTTTGCCGATTATGGCCGGTCAGGTTATTCTTTTTTACTGGAATTAAATCCCAGGGAGCAAAAAAATCTGGTTTTGGATTACCAGCTGCCGGAAAAGCTTAGCTTTAAAGATAATCTGGCTTTCTATCAACTCAACATTATTAAACAGCCGGGTACGGGCAAAGAGCCGCTGGAGTGGAAGCTTACTTACCCCATTAATTTTAAGCTGGAAGGGGAGCAGGGGGTGATCGGGCCGCAGGAGCAGGTAATTTCTTCGGATCTGTCCATAGACCGCAGTTTTGAAGTACAATTTAGCAAGTAAAATGGAAAATTTAGGATTTTTAGCAGCATTGGGTGCGGCTTTAGCTTGGGGATCATACCTGGTCCCCTTTAAAATATCCCAATCAAAAAACCTGCTTTCGTTTCAGGCCTTAATGGCAGTGGGAATAGGATTTTCAGGGCTCTTGATCTCTTTGATTTTAGGTTATTCTTTGACATTAAACATGTATGGCCTATTAAGCGGAGTTTTATGGGCAAGCGCAAATGTCATATCCTTAGTTGCTGTATTAAATCTGGGGCTCTCGAGAGCGGCCCCGCTTTTGTCATCACTTGTCATCCTATCTTCATTTTTATGGGGAGCATTGGTGTTTGGTGAATTACCTACAGGAATAATAATGGGGTTTTTCGGGATAGGGCTGATAGTTCTAGGAGTAATTTTAATCAGCGCTACTGGCAATACTCACAGCCAAAATATTAAAAAAGGACTGCTGGCAGGGATTATAGCTGGTTTAATGTTTGGTAGTCAGCTTGTGCCCATCAAAGTTGGCAATGTGGCTACCCGTGATTTTTTCTTTCCTGTTTGTTTTGGAATATTTATCACAGGATTGCTGATTTCGCAAGTTATGAAAGTAAAATTTAAGAAAGAGGCGGTTAAAGAAAGTTTGTTGAGCGGGTTAATTTGGAACATTGGTAATTTATTGTCGCTGCTATCGCTTTCTATTATTGGTTTATCCAAGATGGGCCCGATCAGCCAATCAGCCATACTGGTGGCTGTTTTTTGGGGATTGTTTTATTTTAAAGAAGTTGCCCAGAGAAAAAAAATGATTCAGGTTTTGATAGGAGCAGCAGTTCTTCTTGCAGGGGTAGCGATTTTAGGTCTGGCTTGATGCACGGGGGATATTTTTGGGCTTGATTGGGAGTAATTTTTGTGTTACATTAGCAAGTCATGGACAGATTAAGTTTGCTTGCGCAGGAGCGAAAAATCTTGGGCAAGAAAGTTAAAACTTTAAGAAAAGACGGACAACTTCCCGGCCATGTTTTTGGAAAAGGGCTGGAAACAGAACACGTGTCAGTGGACGGCAAAACTTTCCTCAAAACTTTTAAAGAGGCAGGGGAGACCGGTTTAATTGATTTAAAGATTGGAGCGGAAAAAATAAGGCCTGTTTTGGTAAGGGGCGTGCAGCATGATCCTGTTTCCGGTTTGCCCATCCACATAGATTTTTATCAGGTTAATTTGCAGGAGAAAGTTAAAGTGCCTGTTCCCATAGAGCTTACAGGGGAGGAGCCGGAAAAAGTCCATTTGGGCGAGGCGATTGTTTTGCAAACTTTAAACGAGGTGGAGGTGGAAGCTTTACCGGCGGATTTAATAGAAAAAATAGAAGTTGATCGGGGAGCTCTTAAAGAAATTGATGATGCCATAACTTTAGGACAATTAAGTTACGATCGGTCAAAACTGACCATTCATGCCGATCCGGAAGAAATAGTGGTTAAGCTGGCCCCGGCAGTGACTGCCGAAATGGAGAAGTTGCTGGAAGAAGAAGCAGCCGAGGCTGCTGCCGCCCAAGCAGAGGCAGTTGCTCCTGCCGAAGGCGAAGCTCCCGCCCCAGTTGAAGGCGAGCAACCTCCAGAACAATCTGCCGAAGCCAGTGAAGAGCCTCCAAAAGAAGAAAAGGCCGCCTCCGGCGAGACAAAGTAAGCGTTTAATTTGCGGTGATTTTGCGGGAATTCTAAATTTTGAGGGGTTGACAAACCAATATGACTATGGTACTATGACTATAGTCATGCAACAGATTCAACAGGTTTCCAAATCACAATTTAAAGCCCAAGCTTTGGAGTATTTAAGGCTGGTTCAAACCCAAAAACAGCCTTTGATTATTACCCATGCCGGCAAACCGGTTATTAAAGTTACTTCTTATCAGGAAGAAAAAGATCCAGAAGCTATACTACAGTCTTTGCGCGGAACATTGGTTTATTATAAAGATCCAAATGAACCAGCAATTAGCCCAGACGAGTGGGAGGTCCTTAAGTGATAATGTTAGACACCAATGCATTAATTTGGTGGACCACTGCTCCAGAAAAACTATCCAAGAAAGCACGTAATTTTCTTGAAAAACATATAAAAGAAGAGATATTGATTTCATCAATTAGTATTTGGGAGGTTTATGCATTGATTAAAAAAAGTAAACTGCGATTTCTTACCAATACTGATATTTGGTTAGAAAGCCTGGAAAGTTTATCTTATGTCAAATTTGCACCGGTAGATAATAGAATAGCGGCTCAATCTGTTAAACTGCCTGATTTAGATGAGGCTGATCCTGCGGATAGGATTATTATTGCAACAGCAATGATAAATGGGGCAATGCTCATAACCTCTGATAAAAAAATTTTAGATTATCCCCATGTCAAGTCTGTTTGGTAGAAGGCCATTGGGTAACCATGATGGATTTTTCTTTATGAGGCAGTTTTTGCCAAAGTTCTTCTGTTATAAAAGGCATGAAGGGGTGAAGGAGTTCAAGAGAGGTTTTGAAAACATATTCCAGAGTGGATTGGGCCTCGGCCCGGCGGTCTTTTGATTTTTCAATGTAAATATCGGCAAATTTGTGCCAGATAAATTCGTATAAACTTTCCGCAGCTAAATGCAATTTAAACTCCTCCAGATTTTTGGTGACTGTTTTAATTGTTTTATTAAGTTCATCCATAATCCATTTATCGTCGGCATCTTGAGTTCGCAAGGCCGGGCCTTGCGAGGCTGGCTTAAGCTCGATAATAAATCGGGCAATGTTTTTAAGTTTGGTGGTAAAATTGCGGAAATTTTTAGCCCGTTCATCCATGGTCTGTCTGGAAGCCCTGCCGTCTCTGCCTGCGGCAGCATAGCTGTACAACGCCATGCGGGTGGCATCTGTGCCCCACTGGGTCCGCAGTCCATTGGGATCAATGCCATTGCCTAAAGATTTGGAAAACTTGCGTCCCTGCAAGTCCCGCAGCATGCCATGGAAAAACATATTTCTAAAAGGAATTTCATTTTGAAACCACAGCCCCAGCATGATCATTCTGGCAATCCATAAAAATTTTATTTCCGGAGCCGAAGTTTCAAAATCCCAGGGATAATATTTTTGTAATTCTTTGGTATTTTCTGGATAATCTAAAGTAGACATGGGCCATATACCCGATGAAAACCAGGTATCTAAAACCTGGCCGTCCTGCACCCAGTGTTTTTGGGAGCAGGTCTGGCAAGTTTTGCCCGGTTCTTCCAGAGATACCACCATATCCTTATCTTTACCCACCAGATGATTGGGGTTGCACTTCCCACAGTACCAGACCGGAATGCGATGGCCCCACCAAAGAGATCTGGAAATTGACCAGTCATGCAAATCTTTAATCCAGACAGTTAAAATTTTTAAGTAATTTTTAGGTACAAAATTTATTTTCTTAATATGTTTTAAGGCTTTATCTGCCAAAGGCGACATTTTAACAAACCACTCTTTGGAAATTAAAGGTTCAATGGTAGTTTTGCACCGTTCGCAAACAGGTACGGAATGAATATAATCTTCAATTTTTTCGATATGATCCCCCAAAATCTTAACAGCTTTTTCCCTGGCTTCCTGCGCTTTAAGCCCTGTAAGCCCTCCGGCCAGATCAGTCATGCGGCTGTTTTTGTCAATGGTATGCAAGATCGGCAAGTTGTGATCCTGGCCGATTTCAAAATCCAGCGGATCATGGCCCGGGGTGATTTTCAGGGCTCCGCTGCCAAAGTTTTTATCCACCCGCTCATCTTCAAAAATAGGGATCGAGGCATTGGTTAACGGATTGACAGCCTGCTCGCCAATGTATTTTTTATATTTAGGATGAAAGGGATAAACAGCCACTCCGGTATCGGCAAAAATGGTTTCCGGTCTGGCCGTGGCCACAGTCAGATAAAGCCCGTTGCTTTCATCAATTTTGTATTTGACATAATATAATTTTTCTTTCCTCTCCTCGTATTCCATTTCAATGTCTTCAATGGCAGTTCCGCATTTGGGGCACCACTGGACAATGTAGGCTCCTTTATATAAAAGATCCTGCTCCCAGAAAGATTTAAATTCCTCAAAAACCGCTTTTTGTACTTTTTCTTCCAAAGTAAAAACTTCTCTGGACCAGTCGGCCGATAACCCCATAAACCTCCAGCCGGAAGAAACGGAATTATAGATTTCTTCTTTAAACTGCCAGGCTTTTTTAAGCCAAGCGTCTCGGCCCAGTTTTTGTTTGGATAAACCTTCTTTGGCTAAGTGTTTATCAAAAGTAGCTTCAAATTGAATTCCGGCATGATCCACTCCGGGAAGAAGTAAAACATCAAAGCCCTGCATTCTTTTGAAACGGGCCAAAGCGTCCAGGATGGAATGTTCCATGGCATGGCCCAGATGCAAATCCCCTGTTAAATTGGGCGGGGGAACCAAAAGTCCATAAGGGGGCTTGGAAGATGTCGGATCAGCCTTAAAAAACCCGCTTTCTTCCCAAAACTGGTACCACTTTTTCTCATCCATGGGTTTAAGTATAGGTTTGCCAAAGGGTAAAATCAAGGTAAAGGTTTAAATCTGAAATCCAACGAGCTTTTATCGTAGCGGTAGCTTGAAAAAGCAGGGTATCGGTCTTGATCCAATTCCACGATGGTTGCGGTGCGACGGTCTTCGTTTATAAATATCCCTGTTATTCTTGTCCGCGGAGTGTTTCGATAAGTAATTTCTCCTCTTGGTCCGCTAACCACAACTGCATCCAGAGTAATTCTTCTTCCACTTCCATTATGAACAGCAAAATAGTAAGGAGGCATAAAACGGATTCTTGGATTATGGCTAGGATGTCTGATTAAAGCACGGATGTCTTCAGCTGTAAGGATGCGTTCTGGGGTCATTTTGAGTTATTGTATGAATGAAGATTGTTTTAGTCAAGAGGCCAGGGACAGATTGGGATCGGCTTGGAGTTTGAGCGGATCAGCTATTGGTTTTTGAAAGAATGCCGCAGCCGCTATCATGGCAGCATTGTCCGTGCAAAGATTTGGCGGTGGATTGTGTAATTTAACTTTTAACTTTTCACTTTGAACTTTTAACTTGCGAACGAGTTTCTCGTTCGCCGCTACGCCGCCGGCAACAATAATTTGTTCAACTTTATATTTTTGAGCTGCCCTAATAGTCTTTATTACTAAAACATCAACAATCGCCGCTTCGATACTGGCAGCCAGATTGCATTCCACCTTCAAGGTGGGCTTTGACTCCTTGAAGGTGGATGCGACGGCAGTTTTAAGTCCCGAAAAAGAAAAATCCCAGCCGTCATTTATCATTGGTCTGGGTAATTTATATATATCTTTGCCTTTTTCTGCTAGTTTGCTGATTTCCGGGCCTCCCGGATAGGGCAACCCCAAAAGTCTGGCGCATTTGTCAAAGCACTCACCAGCCGCATCATCCCTTGTCCCTCCCAGATATTTATATTTTCCATGATTCGTAAAAAGCACCAAATCAGTATGGCCTCCGGAAACCAATAATCCAAGACAGGGGAATTGAGGTAAGTGGCTAGTCGCTAGAGTCGAGAGTCTAGATTTTTTTTCACTTGACTCCTGACTCTTGACACTTGACTCTCTTTCTATCCAGTTTGCATAAAAATGGCCGATTAAATGATTTACGGGAATTAAGGGTTTTTTCCAGATTAAACTTAAAGTCTTGGCTGTTTCCACTCCCACCAAAAGCGATCCAATTAGTCCCGGGCCCTGACTGACCGCAATTGCGTTTAAATTTGAAATTTGAAATTTGAAATTTGAAATTGCAGCATCAATGACCGGTATGATGCTGCGGATCTGTTCTCTGGCTGCCTGCTCGGGAATAACTCCACCATATTTAGCTTGCAGGGGCGCGCTTGATGCCACCACATTGGATAAAATAGTTATTCGGCCATTTTTCATTTGAAGAATGGCAGCTCCTGTTTCATCACAGGTAGTTTCAATCCCCAGAATGATCATATATCCCTAACCTTTTGCCTCCAAAGGAGTAGCTTCCCTTTCCCT